>JAFDJC010000029.1 GCA_019307665.1 Deltaproteobacteria bacterium
TACGACATGTACGGCCAAGGACTGGATTGCGATAACGCTTGGCAAGCTTGACGGCATGATGGCTTTCAGTTCAGGCAAACTGAAGGTTGAAGGGGAAATGGGGCTTCTTACCAAGGCGACACAGTTCTTCAAAAAATATACCCCTCCTTCAGCAGAAGGTCAGGTAGAAGAGAGGCAAGAGCTTCTGGCGCTTCATCAGGTTCTTTCCATACCGCAGCGTTTTGCAACAGGTCCTGTTATGGGAAAATTCTTAAATGCTTTTAAAGAAAAGAAGATTATTGCAAACAAATGCCCGAAGTGTGGAAGGCTTCAGCTTCCTCCAAGAGAGGTTTGCGCCCTATGTGTTGTACGCGCCGATGAATGGGTGGAGGTTGGCCCTGAAGGAGAAATCGCTACCTATGATATCGCTTACTATGCAAGTCCTGATCCTTTGACAGGAGAAAGCAGGGAGACGCCTTATTGCTCTGCGCATTTTCTTCTCGACGGATGCAAGGGGCATGAAACCCTCTGGCATGAATTGAAGGGCGAGGATACTAAGAGGGTAAAGGAAGGCCTAAGGGTTCGCCCGGTCTGGAATGAAAATCGGATAGGTGCTATTACAGACATTAAATATTTTGAAATCATAGACTGATCTGAAGCATATAAAGGAGATACTATGAGTACAGACAACCAAGACAGCTTTATAGTGGAAGGAAAACTCGCACTTCCTTACCAGTATTTTGCAGGAGAAACAGGGAGCAGTTTTCTGATCAGCATAAGGGACGAAAAAAAGATAAAGGGCCTGAAATGCGAGAAATGCGACAAGGTTTTTGTTCCGCCCCGCTCTACATGTGAGCGCTGCTTTTCTGATATTTCGAAAAACTGGGTTGAGTTGAAAAACTCAGGAACCGTGACCGGATTTACTGTTATCAGATACGAAGAACCGTATCAGCCGGTGAAACCGCCCTACATTCTTGCCCAGATCAAACTTGACGGTTCCGACACGCCGATCACCCATATTATAAAGGGTGTACCGTTAAGCAAGATGGAAGTCGGTTTGAAAGTAAAAGCAGTATTTGCGAAAAAGAGCACATCGACTATTATGGATATCGACCACTTCAGGCCGGGAGGAAGCAAACCAAAAATCGAACTCGGTTATTCATATGACGAGCTTGAAGTCGGCATGTCAGCTTCTTTTACAAAGACAATATCCGAGACAGATGTATACCTTTTTGCCGGAATTTCAGGAGATTTTAACCCAATGCACATGAACGAGGAGTTCGCAAAAATGACTCCCTTTGGCACCAGAATCGCTCACGGTGCGTTACCCCAGAGCTTGATCGCGCCGGTTCTCGGAATGAAACTACCGGGACTCGGAACTGTAGCTTTAGAGATAACAGTCCGTTTCAAGGCGCCGACTTATTTTGGGGATACCATTACGGCAACTGGTGAAATAATTGAAAAACTCGAGAAAAAGCGCTGGGTAAGAATGTCTCTAAACTGGACAAACCAGAAGGATGAGCTTGTTGCAGAGGGGTTTGCCCTGGTGATACCGCCGACACCCTTGCCGGAAAAATAAAGGGTGCAGACATATAATGCTATACAGGAGAAACTTATGGCAAACGGAATTAAAACCACAGGATACCAGGAGTATTTTACAAAAGAGCACAACATGGTCCGGCGGGCTGTAAAGGAGTTTATTGATAAAGAAGTAAAACCATTTATCGATGAGTGGGAAGAGGCTGGTGGATTTCCAAGAGAGATTTACAAAAAGGCCGCTGACATTGGAATTCTCGGAACAGGATATCCTGAAGAATACGGAGGAACTCCAGGAGATAATTTTTTTATGGTTGCAGTAGGCGAAGAGTTGATGCGCTCAACTTCAGGCGGATTTGCTGCAGGCCTGGGATCGCATAATATAGCATTGCCTCCTATTTTAAATTCAGGAACCGATGAGCAAAAGAAGCGTTTTATAGCTCCCGTTATTGCAGGTGACAGGATTGCTGCACTCGGTATAACAGAACCTGGCGGCGGATCAGATGTTGCCGGCATAAAAACGACTGCAGTATCAGACGGCGATCACTATATTGTGAATGGAAGCAAAACTTTTATCACCAACGGAAGACGCGCAGACCAGCTTACTTGCGCTGTCAGGACAGGCGGCGAAGGGGCGCACGGTATCAGTCTTCTCCTAATTGAGTCTGACACACCCGGCTATTCAGTTTCAGAGCCGCTTAAAAAAACCGGATGGTGGGCGTCCGACACAGCTGAGATCTATTTTGACGACTGTCGTGTTCCAAAAGAAAATCTTATCGGCGAAGAGAACCAGGGTTTTTACGGGATAATGGCTAATTTTCAGGCAGAGCGACTGTCTCTTGCTATTATGGCGAACATAACAGCACGCATGGCACTTGAAGAATCTATTAAATATGCAAAAGAGAGACAGGTGTTCGGCAAACCAATCATGGGATTTCAGGTCAACCGGCATAAGATTGTGGATATGGCAACACTAATAGAGGCAAGTACGGAGTTTACTTACCGTGTGGCGGCAAAAATGGATGCCGGTGTTGATCAGATAAAGGAAGTATCCATGGCCAAGAACTTTGCCTGTGATGTCAGTGACAAAGTCACGTATGATGCTGTGCAGATATTCGGCGGATACGGTTATATGCGGGGATATATTGTTGAACGGCTATACAGGGACAACAGAATTTTGTCAATAGGCGGCGGTACGACTGAAATAATGAAGGAGATTATTACAAAGCTGATGTTGTGAGATTAGGATTAAGGTTAGGATTAGGATAAAGATAAAGAAGATTAAAAACGAACCTGATATTTGGTATCAACGATTTCAGGCGATGCTTTTTGACTGTTTTGAGTCGATCATAATACAGACAGGTGTGACATTTGATATGGAAAAAGGGATAAGGAATGTTGTCACCTGTTCTGATGATGTTTTTGACGCAAGGACCATTTCAGATAACGGCATGACGGATGTTGTGGGCGCTCATTACCGTGGTGAGGAGAAGATGGCACAGGATGGAATCAACGGCCTTGGTTATGGCATGTCCTGTATTCTATCCGGTCATGATGACCTGATTCTTCTTTTGGGCCACTGTAAAGAATCGCAACCAGAAAGCCGGCGAATGTGTACAAATTTAGCGTTTGACCCTTTTTACTGCAGGCCGGTTGGTCTTGATTTTGTTAACGCAAGTGCGCTTCAGGCAAGGGCGTATATGCAGAAATCAGGAGTTACCGACGAGCATCTTGCAAAAATTGTAAAAAGGTCACGTGAGAACGGAGCAAAAAATAGGTTTGCACGCGACAATGATATGGTTACATTGGATGATGTGATGAACTCTCCAATGCTATCTGATCCAGTACGGGAACTTCATCAGTATCCGGTTACAGACTGGTCCGTGGGAATGCTTCTTTGCTGCGAGGAGCGGGCTCACGAATTTACAGATAAACCGGTCTGGCTGACAGGTTTCGGCAGCACCATGGACAGTTATTTTTTAGGTGACAGAGACTTGAAATCCAATTTTGCACTCAAAAAAGCTGCGGCCAGAGCATATCAGATGGCGGGCGTGAAAAATCCTGTTGATGAATTTGATGTTGTCGAACTGAATGATGCATGTGCCTACCAGTTGCCTATGTGGGCCGAAGGCTTAGGGCTTGCAGAAGAGGGCAAAGGCGGTCAATGGCTCGATTCCAATGGCATGGAAAAACAGAACGTGAACCTTTCCGGCGGGATGCTGAACGGCAATCCGATTATGCTGGGAGGTCTTGCCCGGGCTGTTGAATGCGTGCTTCAACTAAGGGGAGAAGCAGAGGAACGTCAGGTAGACGGCGCTGCCAGGGCGGTTGCTCATGGAACAACAGGCGCGGCAGGACAGCACCATGCAGTGATAATACTTGAGAAGTGAGGTGTGAATTATGGGTTATGGAAAAAAGAACAGAAATGTCGGCATTGTCGGTATTGGTGAGACAAAGTTCTCCAGCCATAGAGAGGATGTAAACCAGCCTGAGATGCTCCATGAGGCTGTGAGGGAAGCGCTCGATGATGCAGGTCTTTCAATAGACGATATCGATTGTACGGTTCACGGGAACATGGAACTCTTTGAAATGGTTCATCAACCTGATTTATGGCATACTCTGGGTTCCGGCGCTTTAGGAAAAAATGCGTTTAGGCTGACAACCGGCGGCACAACCGGGGGTACACTCGTGGCAGCGGCTGACAATTTGGTCGCTTCAGGAATGTATGACACGGTTTTGGCCATCGGATTTGAAAAATTACAGGAAGGCCACACAACAGGCGGAATCACCAACATGGCTGATCCGTTATGGGCGAGGAAGCTTCAGTCAGGGGCGCTTACCGATCAGCCGGCGGTAAAGCTTATTGAAGAATTCGGCGAAGAAAGGGCCAGAAATGCAGCCATGATGTACAGGATTATGATGGACAAGCATGCGTGTCTGAACCCCAATTCTCACCGCGCCTTTGGTCTTGAATGGGATCAGATGGATGACCTGATTAAAAACTCTCCGCCGCTTATCGGAGACCTTAGACTGATTCATATGTGTTCACAGTCTGATGGCGCATGTGCCATGATTTTTGCGTCAGAAGAAAAAGCAAAGGAAATAACGGACACGCCGGTATGGGTCAGGGATCATATAACTGTTCACAGGGAGGAGACTCTTAACCTGTGCAACAATTATTATCCTAATGAGACAACCCACAGGTTTGCTGCGGAAAAGCTTTATGAGAGGAGTGGCATTGAGAATCCGCTTGAATATTTCGACGTGTTTGAAATGTATGATCCGTCTGCATGGTGGGGTGTGGACTGGCTGAGAGATTTTTTTCTTCTTGAAGGAGACGAGCATCTTAAACTTGTGGAGGAAAAAGAGATCATGATAGATGGGAAAATGCCGATTAATCCGTCAGGTGGCGTTATAGCGGCAAATCCCATAGGAGCGACAGCCATGGTCAGGGTTGCGGAAGCTGCAAAGCAAGTACGGGGGAATGCAGGACCGCACCAGATTCCACGGCCCGTCAATCATGCGCTGGCGTCTTCGTTCGGTGGAACCATGTGGACGGTGCTCTTCATGCTTGAAAAGGAACTCGACTGGTAGGGGGAAGTTATGAGCGAATATTTTGGTGTAAAAGTAGAAGACATTTTCGATACGATGAAGGAGCGTTTCAGACCCGAGGGCGCTGTGGGAGTCAACACATCTTTCGGTTATGATATAAAAGATATCGGCATGTGGAAGCTTGAAATCAGCGGCGGGGAGATGAGCCTTGAAAAAAAGGATGCGCTTTCCGGCTGTGATGTTATCATGCATGCTGATGCTAATACATTTGTCGGTGTTAATATTGGTAAGATTGACGGAATGGAGATGATCACTGCCGGCAAGACGAAGATCGACGGTGATATGATGACATTCGGGATAACGGCGAAACTGTTTAGAAGGTTTACTCCTCCGGGAGAGCAGGTTGAACCCGAGCAGGAACTTATTCGCTTGAACAGAACAATATCCGTAAAGCAGAAATTTGCAACAGGTCCTGTAATGGGAAAATTCCTGAAGGGGTTAAAAGAGAAAAAAATTCTTGCCATTAAATGTCCTGAGTGCGGCAGGCTTCAGTCTCCCCCCAGGGAAGTCTGTGCGATCTGTAGAGTCAGGAACGAAGAATGGGTCGAGATCGGACCCGGCGGCGAGATGAGAATGATGGAATACTGTTTTTATGCAAGTCCTGATCCGCTTACCGGTGAAAGCAGGGAAACCCCATACGGCGCCATAGGGATACTTCTTGAAGGATGCAAAGATGAGGAAGTTTTCTGGCACCTTTTAAACCCTGAACAGCTTGATAAGGTTGAGATGGGTAGCGTGCTTGGATCCAAGGTTAAAAACGGCACCCGATTGCGACCTGTATGGGCTGAAAACCGCACCGGAAGTGTTGGCGATATAAAGTATTTCGAAATTGATGAATAAGGAGAACGCCATGAGACAAGATTTTGATACAAGTGACTGCTATACGATTGATGGGAAACTGGCACTTCCGTATTCATATTTTGCAGGTCGTGTCGGCAGTAAGTTTATTACAACTCTTAGAGATGAGAAGAAAATCATGGGTGTCCGGTGCGAAACATGCGGGAAGGTTTTTGTGCCGCCGCGCCAGACCTGTGAGAAGTGCATGGAGGATATCAGGGATAAGTGGGTAGATCTCGGAAATTCAGGTGAGCTTGTGAACTATACGGTTGTGAGATATAACGACGGGCACCTGCCCAGAAAGGCGCCTTTTGTACTGGCAATGATTAAACTTGATGGAGCCGATACACCGATAGTGCATATTCTGGAGGGGATTGGTTTTGAGAAAATTGAAATCGGCATGAAGGTGAAGGCTGTATTTGCGGAAGAAACCACCAATACAATACTTGATATTGACCACTTTGAACCAGTACAATGAAACGGAGAAGATGATGGCACTATCTTATGAGAAAAAAAATGGAATCGCTTATCTGACATTGAATCGTCCGGAGGCGCATAATGCGGTAGACCCTGAGACGGTTTTGGAACTTATTGATGCATGGGAGGATTACAGGGATGATGCCGGCATGCGCTGTGCGATTGTTACCGGGCAGGGGGATCAAACGTTTTGCTCAGGCGCCGATCTCGGTAAACTGATTCCTCTTTTTACAGGGGCGAAAACACCGGAAACAGATGCTGACAAGCAGATTCAACAAAACCCGCTCCTCGCGCAAAAAGCGTTTTTAAGGGACTTTGAACTTTATAAACCTGTCATTGCTGCAGTAAATGGACATGCAATTGCAGGAGGTTTGGAGCTTCTTTACGCTACCGATATCAGAATTGCCGCAGAAAATGCAAAATTCGGTCTTCAGGAAGTAAAATGGGCAATCTTTCCCATGGGAGGATCGAGCGTGAAACTGCCGAGACAGCTTCCATATGCGAGAGCAATGGAGATTCTTCTTACAGGAGAATTGATGGATGCAAAGGAGGCGCTGCAGTATGGGTTTGTAAACCGTGTACTTCCCCAGGATAAAGTCATGGAGGAGGCGGAAAGAGTAGCGAATATTATCGTGAAAAACGGTCCCATGGCAGTAACCGCCAT
Source organism: Deltaproteobacteria bacterium (assembly GCA_019307665.1). Classification (GTDB taxonomy): domain Bacteria; phylum Desulfobacterota; class Desulfobacteria; order Desulfobacterales; family SURF-7; genus JAFDJC01. The sequence continues at coordinate 7,106 of JAFDJC010000029.1, forward strand.
AAAGAAAGCTGTGCTTGAAAATATCGGCCTTACATTAAAAGATGGGCTTGCAAAAGAGATGGAGATTGCAATCCCTGTGTTTTTGAGTAAAGATGCCCAGGAAGGCCCCAGGGCATTTAAGGAGAAAAGAGAACCGGAATATAAGGGTAAATAATAATGTATAAATATTTATTCAGTCCTATCAAGATCAATAATGTTGAGATAAAAAACAGAATTGCATATCCGGCGTTGGGACTTATGTATTCATATGACAGGAAGCTTAATGACAGATATTATAATTTTTTTGAGGAAAGAGCAAAAGGCGGCGCCGGAATTGTCACTGTCGGTCCGGTGGGCGTCGACTTTATCGGATCAGGTGTGGTTGTCTTATCCCTTGCAGAGGATGAGGCAATACCGGCTTTTAAAAAATTGACGGATATTATACGAAAACATGATGCAAAACCCTGGATTCAGCTTTTTCATGCCGGTGCATACTCCCACCCGATTGTGATAGACGGAAAGGATCCGATAGCCCCTTCTTCGATCTATTCAAAATACTCCAAGGCAACGCCGAGAGAGATGACAACAGATGACATCGGAAGAGTACAGGAAGCATTTGCAAAGACTGCTCTTCGTGCAAGGGAAGCCGGCTTTGAGGGTGTCGAGATAATCGCATCAGGCGGATATCTCTTGAACCAGTTTCTCTCCCCTTTAAAGAACCGGAGAACAGATAAATATGGCGGAAGCTTTGAAAACAGGCTGAGATTTCCTGACGAGTTGATAAGGCTTGTAAGGGGTCGGCTCGGATCTGATTTTCCATTGACTATCCGCATGGCTGGAAACGATTTTGTTCCGGGAAGCAATACTGATATTGAAACACCTGAGATTGCGAAAGTTTATGAAAAAGCAGGCGTTGATGCCATAAATGTTACAGGAGGCTGGCATGAAACCCGTGTGCCGCAGCTTCCCATGGATCTTCCACGAACAGCCTATGCATTTCTGGCACTTAACATTAAGAAGGTCGTATCGGTTCCGGTGATGGCTTCAAACCGGATTGCTGATCCAGCCGGCGCCGAAAAAATTATTAGAGACGGTTATGCCGATATGGTCAATCTCGGCAGAATCTTAATCGCAGACCCTGAATGGCCCAAAAAAGCGTTTGAAGGCAGGGAGAATGAAATTCGTCCATGTGTGGCATGCTCACAGGGTTGCACAGACCAGGTGTTCAGCGGACAGCCGGTTTTCTGCATCGGAAATCCGAGATCTGCATTTGAAGGTGAAAGAAAGATTGTTAAAACAGATTCACCAAAGCGGGTTATGGTTGTCGGTGCCGGGCCTGCAGGGCTGGAAGCCGTAATTACTGCTGCCAAGGCAGGGCACAGTGTTGAGCTGTATGACAAGGATTCCGATATCGGCGGACAGCTGTGGATTGCCGGTGCACCGCCCCACAAACAGGAGCTTCTGGAATTTATCCGGTATTACACGGCCATGTTGAAAAAATATGATATTCCGTTGTTTCTGAATACAAATGTTGATATTGAACTGATAAAGTCTAAAAACCCTGATCACCTGTTCATAGCAGAGGGAGCAGAGGCTGTTGTTCCGCCCATCCCTGGCGTGGATGATTCATGTGTGATTTCAGCCTGGGATCTTTTAAAGGAAGACCGGATTCTGGGAAAAGAGGTGGCGGTTATCGGGGGCGGGGCAGTGGGCCTTGAAACAGCCATGTTTATTGCAGCCAAGGGGACGCTTACTCCGGAAGTCCTTCATTTTTTATTTGCCTATGAAGCGGAGACATCTGACCGTCTTCGGGAGATCATGTTTAAAGGCTCTTCCAGGGTGACGGTTTTTGAAATGCTGCCAAAGGCGGGCATGGATGTGGGGAAATCGACCAAATGGGTTCTTTTTGACAACCTTAAAAAGTACGGTGTTAAAATAATTACCAATGCAAAGGTTGTATCTATTAATAGCGGCGAAGTTGAATATGACAATGAAGGTGCCACGGAAAAAAAGAAATTCGACAATGTGATTCTTGCTTCCGGATCAAGGTCGGTTAAGCATCTTTCAGGGGAAGTGGAAAAACTTGGTATTCCATTTGTTTTAATCGGAGACTGCGTGCAGCCCGGTAAAATAGATAGCGCCATACATGGGGGGTTTTTAGCGGCAATCAATTTATAAAAGGAGGAGCCATGGCTAGTAAATACAAAGGGTATATGGGAAAGATTCTTGACGTTGACCTGTCAACCGGCAAAACGAGCGAATATCCTATATCTGATAAAGACAGAGAGCTTTTTTTAGGGGGAAGATTTATATCCACCAAGATACTCTGGGATGAACTTAAAGCCGGCACAGATCCCCTGTCCTCCGACAATATTCTTATCGTCATGACATCACCCCTTACGGGAACCGGCGCTCCTTCTTCGAGCCGTTACGATATTTCAGCAAAAAGCCCCCTCACCGGAGGCATTGGCCATTCCAACAGCGGAGGAAATTTCGGCATCCACCTCAAAAGAGCCGGCTGGGATGGTGTGATTATCAGGGGCAAGGCAGAAAAGCCGGTTTATATTGAAATTAAAGAAGACCAAATAGAGATAAAAGACGCCGGGGAATTATGGGGTGTTGATACTCAGGCTGCTCAGGAAGTTCTTGGAACCGGAGGGAAAATTGTGATCGGTCCGGCTGGAGAGAATCTTGTTAAGTTTGCGACTGTCGTATCACAGGAAAGAGTTCACGGCAGGACCGGCATGGGCGCTGTAATGGGTTCAAAGAACCTTAAAGGTATTGTTGCTTCGGGGAATAAGAAGGTCGAGCTTGATAAACCTGAAAAATATAAAAAATCGTTGAAGGGATGGTTTAAAATGCTGCAAAATCATCCGGCAACAGGTGATATCGCCCCCAAATATGGCACATCGGTTTTTCTGAAACCTCTTTCGGACAAGAACACACTTCCCACAAAAAACTTTGCAAAGGGAAGTTTTAAAGATGCTGATATGATAAGCGGTGAAAGGCTTGCAAAAGAATATCTTGTAAAAAATTATGGTTGCACGTCGTGTCCCATCAAGTGCGGAAGAGTGGTCAACCTTGACGGCAAAGAAATAAAGGGCCCTGAATATGAAGTGCTGTGTCTGATGGGGGCAAACCTTTTGATTAACGACATGGACGCAATCATCAGGTGGAATTATGAGCTTGATCTTCTTGGTATCGATACGATTAGTGTCGGCAATGTACTTGGTTTTGCGGCAGAATTAAACGAAAAAGGCTTATGGGACAACGGAATAGAATTCGGCAAAAAAGATAATATTTCACAGCTTCTGAAGGACATCGCAGAGCGAAAGGGTGTTGGCGAAGACCTTGCCGAAGGCGTCAGGTTTCTTTCTGAAAAATACGGGGGCAAAGATTTTGCCGCTCATGTCAAAGGTCTTGAAATTCCTGCCTATGAACCAAGAGGCGCGACGGGTCATGCGCTTGGTTATGCCACAGCCAGTCGCGGTGCCTGTCACTTGGACGGCGGTTATATGGTATACCTTGAAGTTACGGGTCCTGCGACCCTAGACCCTTTTCATTTCCGTTCAAAGCCGGGATGGGTGGTTCTTGATCAAAATCTTCTGGCAGCAATAAGCGCGGGCGGCAACTGCCTTTTTACTTCCTGGACATTTATACCGAATATTGCCTTTAAGCTTCCCGAACATAAAATTCTTTCATGGATTGTCACCAAAGCTTTGACTTATACTTGGTTCCTGATCGACATGGCGCTCAAAACCCCGTTGTTTTTAATGAAATTTCATCTCCCGCTTCTTCCCCATTCAAAATTCATTAAACTTGCTACGGGTATGAAAATGGATTACGGCAGGTTTGTAAGAGTAGGCGAAAGAGGATATACGCTTGAGAGAATGTTTAATATGCGAGAAGGTATCGGGCAAGATCAGGACACCCTTGCCAAACGGTTCACAGAAGAAAAGCTTTCAAAGAACGATGACAGGACGCGCGTACCATTAAAGGAGATGCTTCCTAAGTATTATAAACTCAGACAATGGGATGAGAATGGTGTCCCAACGAAAGAAGTGCTTAAGAAACTGGGATTGAGTTCTTTATAAGAGGCGGTGGAGGGAACGATGGAATACGATTATGCCGTTATTGGGAGTGGGTTCGGTGGAAGTGTTTCAGCTCTGCGCCTTAGTGAAAAAGGCTACAAGGTTGCCGTAATTGAGCAGGGTAACTGGGTGACACCGGCTGATATAGAAGAAGCCGATAATAATGTAAGGTATCTGAACTGGATTCCGTCGCTTGGCATGTCAGGTTATTTTATCCAGAGCTTTTATCGCCATGTTACGATTGTCGGCGGTGTCGGCGTTGGGGGCGGGAGTATTGTATATGCTGCAGTCCTTTTAAAGCCAAAAGACGAGTTTTATACTGATTCGTCCTGGAGCAATCTCGGTATTGACTGGAAGAAAGAGCTCGAACCGCACTATGAAACCGCATCCAAAATGTTGGGTGTGACAGATAATCCCAGCCTGGATATTCAGGACGACTATTTAAAGGATACTGCAGACGCCATGGGCGCGGGCTCTACTTTTTGCCCGACACCAAACGGCATCTATTTTGGCACTCCGGAAGTGATGAAGCCTGATCCATATTTTGATGGTGACGGTCCATCACGGGCAGGTTGTCATTTATGCGGAAGGTGTTTAACCGGATGCCCCCATGGATCTAAAAACACCCTTGATTTGAATTATCTTTATCTTGCGCAGCGCCAGGGTGCGGATATTCTTCCCCATAGAAAAGTAACGAATATAATACCGCAAAAGGATGGCGGGTATGTATTAAAAATGCGGCATCCGGTTAATAAACTGCGCAAATATCCTGAGTTGAAGGTAAAGAAAGTGATCATTGCGGCAGGTGTTCTGGGGACCCTTGAACTTCTTTTTAGATGTCGTGATATAACCGGGACATTATCTAATATTTCCCCGTACCTGGGTAAAATCGTCAGGACAAACAGTGAGGCGGTGGTGGGTGTTTTATCCAAAGATCCGAAAACAGACCTGACCAAAGGAACGGCAATATCTTCTCATTTTTACCCTGATGACCATACGCATATTACACAGAATCGTTTTCCAAAAGGCTATACCTTCATGAAATGGTTTACAGGGCCCCTGGTCGATGACGACCGTCCTGTTGTCCGCTCATTGAAAACCCTTGGGAAAATGGTCTTTAACCCTTTCAGGCTTTTCAGGATATGGCTCGGTAGAAACTGGCATAAGCGTGTAACCGTAATGACTGTAATGCAGCACCTTGATAACCAGATAGGGTTTAAATATGGTCTCAGGCCGTCTTGTTTGTTTAGAAGAGGCCTGAAGTCAGTGTCTGTATCAGGAAAATCCGCTCCCACAAATTTGCCTGTTGCAAACAGGGCCGCAGAAATGATGGCCCGGACATCAAAAGGCGACCCTTTGAATATACTTACCGAGAGCCTTGGCAACACTTCTACAACAGCTCATATCCTTGGCGGGTGCAATATGGGGACATCTTTTGAAAACAGTGTAATAGATACAAACCACCAGGTTTTCGGATATCCCGGGCTGTATGTCATAAACGGGGCTTCTGTTTCCGCCAATATCGGAGCAAATCCAAGCCTGACTATTACAGCTATGGCGGAAAGGGCTATGAGTCTGATTGCAGAAAAACATGTTGATTTGTAACATATTATGCCTCCTCTTTAATCCTTATTGTCTATTGACATTGTCCACACAATGATATATATATCTATCATATAAAACTTTAATGATAGATAAAACAGCCATAATGAAAAACAGAAAAAACAGAGCGCCACTTCCTCAAAGCGTTCGGGAATCTCTCAAAGAGATTGGAGACCTCATTGCCTGCGCCCGGAAAGAAAAACGATGGACCCAGGAAGAGTTGGCCCGGCGCATCGGGGTTAATAGGATGACAGTGGTGCGAATTGAGAAAGGAGCTCCGGAAGTGGCTACGGGATTGTATCTCACCGCAGCCTGGCTGCTTGGCCTTCCAATTCTTACCTGGCAGGCCATGGGCGAAGGGAGAAGTGATACTATGGTCGGCGACCTCTTAACAAAGCTTAAGAAAGCTCTCCCTCAAACGGTAAGACAACGAAGGAAAAAAATAGACAATGACTTCTGAAGCTTATATCTGGATATGGTTGCCGGGCGACCATGAGCCGGTGATCTGCGGTAAGCTAGAATCCGAGAATGATATGTACAGTTTTTTTTATGGTCGCAGCTATTTAAAAAGGCCGAATGCCATCGCACTCGACCCGCGTGAGCTTCCCTTGCAAGATGGGATTTTCTCCCCCCCTTTTGGTGAAACACACAGTGTTATCCGGGATGCAGCCCCCGATGCATGGGGACGCAGGGTTTTAGCCTATAAATCAGGTGGACGTCTCCTTTCGGAACTCGATTACCTGCTTTTGGCAGGGAGGGACCGGATTGGCGCACTGGATATCAGACCGGAATCATCCGGATATACAGGCACTCTGCCTGGCCAACACGCCTTGATAGAAGATCTGCTTAATGCCGCTGAAAAGGTTGAAAATGGTGAGCCGCTCCCGGAATCACTTGGGGCCGCGCTTCTGCACGGATCCAGTGTGGGTGGAGCCAGGCCGAAATCATTGCTCAGTGACGCAGAGCACAAATGGATTGCCAAATTTTCATCTGCCACGGATCATTATCCGGTAGTTAGGAGCGAGTATGCCGCCATGTGGTTGGCAGGAAAGTGTGGTATTAAAATCCCGGACATTGAGCTCAAAACAATTTTGAAAAAGGACGTCTTGCTGGTAAAAAGATTTGACAGGGAGCGCGTCAATGATCAATGGCGTCGACGCTTCTTGATCAGCGGCCTTACCGCGCTGCAACTCCATGAGACGGAAGCGCCTATGGCGTCTTATCCTGAGTTGGCATCTTTTATTCGTAGATCCGGCAAACACTATCCAGCTGATGTGAAACAGCTATTCAGAAGAATGGTCTTTAATATCCTGATAGGAAACACCGATGATCATGCCCGCAATCATGCTTTTTTCTGGGATGGCAATCATTATACTCTTACACCGGCCTATGACATATGCCCCCTGCTGCGCGTCGGCCAAATCGCAAATCAGGCAATGATTGTCGGTAAAGATGGAAGGGAAAGCACTCTGCGCAACGCCTTGAGCCAGCCGGAGCAGTTTAGTATGACGGCACAAGAGGCACAAACAGTAAGAGAAGAACTAACAGGGATGATTGAAGAAAGGTGGGATGAAGCTGCCGACCTTGCCGGCCTGACAAAAAAAGAATCAGAAATCCTCAGGCAAGCAACAATTCTATCCCCTGCCTGTTTTTATTAATGCAAAAAAAATCATAATTCGGGGGACATTCTTCGAATTCAGGGGACACCTTACCGTAAGGCATGCAATGCATATGGAGTTGCCTGTATTTCGTCCGGGAACAGTATGGAATTTGATTTTTGAATTCTGGTGCAGATAACAGCTTCAATTTCCCGCAGGTTCGAAGAATTCAATGCCGTGTCCGTAGAAGGTGCTGGTTGAATTTTCGATTTCTTCAGACCGTAAAACTTTTGCTTCAAATACAGAGCAGTAGTTCAGAACTTTTACACAGATTTTGGAGCCTTTGGTCAGTGGATAGCGTGATTTGATGTACATTCCACCCATACTGCAGTTGTAAGTTTTTGCATTGCTGAAATCACTGGATCCGAGTGGTGCATAGACAAGATCCATTTGATCGCCATACCTCTCGAAATTTCTCCTTTCTTTAAATGCTGCCATAACACGTCTCCTGGTGGATAACGCTCTCTATCTGTTTTAACCGCTTTCCGTCTTTTTATGTATCAGGTTGTTATTATGATACACAAACCAAAGAGAGACACTTTTTTGAACAATGTTCCAGCATGAGCATTGTATCTATTATAAGATAGCAGCGGGAAATTGTCAATTCCTATGACATTCTAATGACAGCACGGCAACGACGAAAAAGTGTGATACAAAATGAGAAAATTCCTACAGGGCGGGACAAAAATCCTGTGGTACAGGACTTTTTTAGCGTAAAACCATTTTTGATATTATGACAGAAAATCAGGGTTGGAGTCTAATATGCAGGAATTAGTATTCAATAATATTATTTTATTGAATACTAAAATGTTGGCTCGATTTTTGAATATTGTTTTAAATACTGAATAAAAAAAAATGAAACCGGATGAGATGGTTGAGAATAAAAAATCGAATATAATCAAGGAGAAATCCAATGTACTTTAAAAAAGTTTTTATGGAAGATTCAGGTTCCCTATCTTACCTCATAGGCTGTATTTATGAAGGTATGGCATGTGTTGTAAACCCGAAAAGAGATGTCATGGATTATTTAAATACGGCAAAAGAGTTTGACATGAAAATCACTCATATTTTTGACACGAGGGAACCTGAAGACAGCTATCTCAATGGAAATCTGGAACTTATGCTTCGGACAGGAGCCGAGATACACTATCTGAATAAAGAAGCGTTTCAACTCAACAGGAAAATTGCGGTGAAAGGAGATGTTTTCAATTTCGGGCATGCAAGACTTGAAATAATAGAAAGCCCCTGTCATGATTTATATGCCGGGACGATACGTGTAACAGACACTTCAAGCGCCGGTGAGCCATGGATAGTCCTTGGAAGAGAGAGCCTTTTTGCGAGAGATTTGTCCGACTCTGATCTTTCTGGAAAAGACTTGTCCGAGGAGCTTTTATGTTACCTTGATATTCATGAAGAATATAGTAAGCCGTCTTCCATGGTTGAACAGGTATGTGAAAACCTGTCGGGGTTGGGGAGAGACAACCCTGTTTATGCACCATCTTATTAGAGCTTGGTTAGAGCCTGGTTAGGGCCTGTTAAGGATTTTTTTGATTTCAAAGGACAACCGTTCCATTTTGAACGGTTTTTGAATAAAGCCATCACATCCCCTTTCCAGAATTGATTCAGCATACCCGTCTTTACTATATCCGCTTGAAAGAAGAACCTTGATTTCCGGGTTTAACGCTTTTATCCGGTCAAAAACTTTTCCTCCATCAATGTCAGGCATTATTATATCAAGAATGACCATATCGATCTTATCCATATTTTCCTTAAATTTATCAATGGCATGCCTGCCGCCATGAGCGGTAATCACATTATATCCCATTTCCTCTATCAGTAATTTGCCGATGGTAATAACGGTATTTTCATCATCTACCAGAAGTATGGTTCCGGTACCGATTTCAAGATTTTCATAGGAGGCCTTGATGGGTATAATTGCTTTATCAGAGGCCGGTAAATAAATGTTAAAGGTTGTCCCTTTTCCTTTTTCCGTATCAAAACTGATAAACCCACCATGCTGTTTTATAACGCCGTAAGCTGTTGAAAGGCCGAGTCCGGTTCCCACACCTTCTTTCTTTGTTGTAAAAAAGGGCTCAAATATTTTGTTGCTCACTTTTTCATCCATCCCGACACCTGTATCTGTAATCGATACCTTTACGTATTTACCTGCTTCCTTTTCATAAGGCATGACGCCTGATTCGCTAAAAACAATATTTTCAGTATACAGATACAGATCCCCACCTTCAAACATGGCATGCCTGGAGTTGATATAGAAATTGATCAGAACCAGCTCAATCTGGCCGACATCAACTTCAACAGTCCATATATTTTTTTGTAAGTATTTGTGGATCTTAATTTCTTTACAAGTGTGGTCAAACATATGCGATGTGTTGTCAACAATATCATTTATATCAACCGGCTTAAGACAATAATCACTGGCCCTGGCAAAGCTTAATAACTGCCTTGTGAGGTTTGCACCGCTTTCTATGCTCCGCTCAATGTTACTAATTTCCTCCATATGCGGAGCACAAAAATTTTCATCCAGCATGAGGTAAGAGATGTTACCCTGTATTACTTGCAGAAGATTGTTGAAATTGTGAGCCACCCCGCCTGCCAAGGTGCCGATTGCTTCCATTTTCTTGGAAAGTTGAGATTGCTCTTCGCGTTTTCTTGAGGAGGATATGTCCCTCAGGAAACAGATTGCTGCCGGCTCCCCTGTCCACTGAATTGAGGTCTTATGCATTTCCACCCACAGCTCATCTTTATCAGGGTTGGCAAGGCGGAATGTATAGGTATGGTTGGATTGTTCTTTCTGTGCTTCATCAGTTAAGATATTTGCCAGGTATTGTTGGTCTTCGCTATGGATAAAGTCTGTGAAAGGAGTTGTTGAAAGATCGATTGAGATAGGTTTGCCGATATCTCTGGTTTTTGGGTTGGAAAATATAACCTCTCTATCCTGAATAATGAATATGGCATCGTTTGCATTTTCGATAAGAAGCCGATATTTTTTTTCAGATCCCCTTATTTCTTTAAGTTTTTTTTCTGCCAGACGTAATTTTTTTTCAAGATCGCTGATACGCTGCGCAGATATTTCACTGACCGGTTTCCTTCTCATTAAAACCTCCGAAAAAAAGCAAATTTATACATTCGCATAGATTGTTTTTTGAATTGTATTATTTTATAGTTCGTTAAACTTTTAATCAATCTTATACGGATTGTCAATTTGACTTAGATTGCTCGGAGTATCAAATGGAATTTTTTTTATGTGTTATCGGTATGGTAATGATCATTGAGGGATTGCCATACTTTGCCTTTCCGGAAAAAATAAAGTCGTGGCTGGAAAAAATTAATGAAATTCCTGACAGGGCGCTACGGGGGTTCGGATTTGTGCTGATGCTTACAGGGCTTTTGCTGGTATATCTTGGAAGGGTATCATGACGAATGTATAAGCTGTCTGATTATGACTATATCCTTCCTGAGGCCTTTATCGCTCAAGCTCCTGAGGTTGACCGTGAAAGATCTAGACTCTTGAAACTTGACAGAAAGACCGGTGGTGTTGATCATCATATTTTTTGTGATATAGTGGATTTCTTATCCTGTGATGACTTGCTTGTTTTAAACAATACCGAAGTTGTTCCCGGCAGGCTTTTCGGCCATAAAGAAACCGGCGGCAAAGTAGAAGTGTTGATTCTCGACTATCCTGATGGAGAACAAAGGGTTAAGGCTGGGGGTGATTTTGAGTGTACATGCCTTATTAAGGCGTCAAAACGTCCTAAAGTCGGAACGATTCTGATATTCGATGAAGGACTTACCGGGCAAGTCACAGGTTTTCAAGACAGCACTTTTTCTGTCAGGTTTATATGCAAAGATAACTTTGACCAGGTTCTTAATAAAATAGGGGAAATCCCTCTTCCGCCTTATATTAGGCGCGAAGGTGAAAATGCACCGTGTAATGACAAAGAAAAATATCAGACAGTTTATGCAGCTGCCAAAGGTGCAATAGCAGCGCCCACTGCCGGACTCCATTTCTCAAAAAAACTTCTTGAAAAATTGAAGAATAAAGGTATATCGACAGTTGAAATTACACTTCATGTTGGTTACGGTACATTTCTGCCTGTTAGAAGTAATGATATCAGAAGGCATAGGATGCATTCCGAGCATTTTTCTGTTTCTGAAGAAACGGCCAGGGCGGTTAACACTGCGCGAAAAGAAGGCCGGCGCGTGATAGCCGTAGGTACGACAAGTGTCAGGACGCTCGAGTATGCAGCAGATGATGGAAAGCTGCTTTCCGGGACAGGCAAGTGCGATTTGTTTATCTGTCCGGGATATGAATTTAAAATTATTGATGCAATGATTACTAATTTCCATCTTCCCAAATCAACACTTTTAATGCTTGTTTCAGCATTTACCGGGCGCGAGAAAGTGCTTGCTGCATACCAGGAAGCAATAAATGAGGGATATCGGTTTTACAGTTATGGGGATGCAATGCTGATTGCGTAACAAAATGAATACTTTTAAAATTGTCCAAAAATCTGAAGATACACATGCACGTGCCGGTGTACTTGGGACATCACACGGCATTGTTGAAACACCCATATTTATGCCTGTCGGAACACTCGGGAGTGTAAAGTCACTTTCACCTGAGGACCTTATTGCCTGCGGTGCCCAAATTATTCTGGGTAATACTTACCACCTATACCTGAGACCTGGATGTGAAGTGATTGATCTGTTTTCGGGTTTGCACGGGTTTATGAACTGGGACAAGCCTATTCTGACAGACAGCGGAGGCTTCCAGGTATTTTCACTTGCAAAACTCTCAAAAATTACAGAAGAGGGTTACGCTTTCCAGTCGCATCTTGATGGCTCGAAACATTTATTAACGCCTGAAAAAGCGGTTGAAATACAGTGCTGTCTGGGGTCGGATATTATGATGTGCCTTGACCAGTGCATTCAGTATCCAGCGGAAAAGAAAGAGGCTGAAGAGGCACTTTTACTGACAACCCGGTGGGCCAAACGGAGTAAGCAGGCCTGGAAACAGGCTGAATGCAATGACAAGTTATTGTTCGGGATAATTCAAGGTGGGATGTTTAAAGACTTAAGAAAAGTTTCGACAGACGCCCTTGTTGAGATTGATTTTCCGGGTTATGCGATTGGCGGACTCAGCGTTGGAGAACCCAAAGATATCATGCTGGATATTGCTAAGTATACGCTTCCGCTTTTACCTGATGATAAACCGAAATATGTAATGGGCGTCGGCACCCCCGAGGATCTTGTTGAGCTTGTTTCGCTTGGAGCAGACATGTTCGACTGTGTCATGCCCACAAGAAATGCAAGAAACGGCCAGTTGTTTACGAGTTTCGGCACTGTTAACATCTGTAACTCCAGATACAGAATCGACACCGGACCCATAGAGGAAAATTGCGAATGTTATACCTGCAGGAATTATTCTGCTGCCTATCTTAGACATCTTTATACTTCAAAAGAACTTCTTGCTTACAGACTCAATACAATACATAATATTTATTTTTATATGCGTCTTGTAAAAAAAATGAGGGCTGCAATCCAAAACAGAGCGTTCAATGATTTTAAACAAGAATTTTACAGGAAAAGGATGGAAAAATTATGAAAGAGAAAATACAGAAAGTTATAGACAAATTAAGGCCAATGCTTCAGGCTGACGGAGGAGATGTAGAATTTGTGGATGTTGTGGATGGAATAGTAAAGGTTCGCCTGAAAGGTGCCTGTGCCGGCTGTCCCATGTCCCAGATGACCCTGAAAAACGGAATCGAGAGAATGATGAAACAGGAAATACCCGAAGTTAAGTCTGTGGAAAATATCGGATAACCGGAGACATAAATGACTATTTCAAAAAAAGTCGAGACTATTTTATCAAAATCATCATGGATAAGAAAAATGTTTGAGCAAGGCGCCATGCTAAAGGCTGAGCATGGTTCTGAAAACGTGTATGATTTCAGCCTTGGAAACCCGAACCTTTCTCCTCCGGACAGTTTTCGGAAAACACTGCTTGATATCATTGATACGCAAGATGGCGTTGGCCATGGATATATGCCGAACACGGGGTATCCCGATGTTCGTAAATCTGTGGCAAACTATCTTTCCAAAGAGCAGAGTGCTGAAATTTCTGAAAACCATGTGATCATGACCTGCGGCGCTGCAGGAGGGTTGAATGTGATTTTCAAGGCGATACTCGATCCCGAAGATGAAGTGATCACACCGGCTCCTTTTTTTGTTGAGTATGGATTTTATGCGGACAATCACGGTGGAAAACTTGTCACTGTTCCTGTAAAAAAGGATTTCGCACTGGATATTGAGGGGATCGCATCTGCCGTAACCGGAAAGACAAAAGCGGTGTTGATCAACTCTCCGAACAATCCTACCGGACGGATTTATGATAAGGAAAGCCTGGAGGCGCTTGGTAACATGCTGATGGAAAAAGGAAAGGCGCTTGGAAAGGTAATATATCTAATTTCCGATGAGCCTTACCGGAAAATTGTATATGATGGCGCCGATGTACCGGAAATATTTCCAGTATATAAAGATAGCATAATTGTTGCGTCATACTCAAAAGATTTGTCTATTGCAGGTGAACGGATCGGATTTATCACAGTAAATCCAAAGGCTTCTTCCAAAGACGTACTTCTTGCCGGTATGGCCCTGGCAAACAGGATTTTAGGATTTGTGAATGCGCCGGCATTGATGCAGCGGGCGGTTTCAAATCTTCAGGGCGTCAGCGTAGATATATCCAAGTATACAAAAAATAGAGATCTTTTATGTGACGGACTGGCTGATTGCGGATATGAATTTATTAAGCCTGCCGGAGCATTCTACCTTTTTCCAAAGTCTCCGATTTCAGATGACGTTAAATTTGTCCGGGAACTTCAGAAAGAGTTGATCCTTACGGTCCCAGGAAGCGGTTTTGGAGGACCGGGACACTTCAGGATTGCATTTTGTGTAGAAGATTCAGTGATCACCGGCGCCATGCCGGGGTTTAAAAAAGTTATGGAAAAGATAAAGGGGATGTAGATGAAGATAGTAAAAATAGATCATCTTGGTATTGCCGTAAATAGTATTGATGAGGGGAAAAATTTTTTTTCAGATATACTCGGTCTTAAGTTTGAAGGTTCTGAAACTGTTGAGGAGCAGAAAGTGACCACCGCGTTTTTTCCAGTGGGAGAAAGCGAGGTTGAACTTCTTGAATCCACAGCACCGGATGGCCCGGTGGCAAAATATATAGAAAAAAAGGGCGAAGGCATTCAGCATATTGCTTTCAGGGTTGAAAATATAGAGGAGGCACTTTCCGAGTTAAAGGAAAAAGGGGTTCGTCTCATAGATGAAAAACCGAGAAAGGGAGCGGGTGGAGCAAAAATTGCGTTCCTTCATCCCAAATCTACACACGGTGTGCTTGTGGAATTGTGTGAGAGATAAATGCAAAATTGGTTTTTAAAAAAAAGACCGCCTACCCTTTATGTTGGGTGAACTGTCTGGTAGGCCATTTTTTATTTTTTAGAAAAATATTTTACGCCAGAAATATTTTCAAAATCTGAATCCTGTGTCCATATTTTGGCATTAAATTCCCTCGCTGTAGCAAGAATAATGCTGTCGGCCATGGGAAGACGATTCTGCAAGCTCAGTTTTGAGGCGGCGATTGCTATTTTTGCTGTTAAATCAACAACAGTGCCTTTTTGCATTGCAGCAATGGATTGAATCGCATCATTTTCACTTGATTCTCGAAGAATAACCTTAAATACTTCATAGATCGTAACTGATGGGACAATGAGTGAATCCGTGTTTTCCAAAGGAGTTTGAAAGTGTTTTGCATTTGGCTCATCAGCGAAATATACTAACCATCCGGAGGAATCAACGATATTCATACCCTATCTTCCTCTCTCTCAAACTCAATATTTATCCCCTTGACAAATCCACGAAGCTCTGCAATGTCCCGTTCCGGGATAAACTCAATGCGCCCATCATATTCAACGACCTGCATTTTCTGTCCAGGACGAAGACGCAAAGACTCTCTTACTATTTTTGGAATAACAACTTGAAATTTTGGTGATACAGTTACTGTTTGCATCCCGATACCCCCATCGATATTTATTTGTATTACAATACCACGATCGATAGAGATTTGTCAATATTTTACTGGCCAACTGTCTTACTGGGCAACGGGTTTTTTTCGCTTGACAAATTGAGCAATGTTCAATAAATTGAGCGTTGTTCAATTGACTGTGTGTCTTACCAAATTAATATTTTCAAGGAGGACCCCATGTATGACTTTATGCTGACGCCTGAAGAGCAGGCAGTAAAAAAAGAAACAAGGGAATTTGTTCGAAACGAAATATCCAGCGATTTTCTGCGGAAAATGGATAAGGATGAGATTGTATATCCACGTGAATTTGTGGAAAAACTTGCTGCAAAAAATCTTTTCGGCATCAGATTCCCGAAAAAGTATGGTGGCCGGGAAATGAGCTGGGTTGCCGAAGTCGCAGCATTTGAAGAAATCGGCTGTTTAGGCATAGCCCTCGGCTGCGCCTTTGCAATGCCGTCCATTGTCGGTGAGGCGATTAATGTGTTCGGATCTGAAGAACTGAAAGAAAAGTATCTGAAACCGTATATTGCAGGCAAACTGGTTGCTGCAGAAGCGCTTACGGAACCTAGGGGCGGCTCTGATTTCTTCGGCGCCATGACCAGGGCGGATCTTCATGGCGACCATTTTATTTTAAACGGTCAGAAACGTTTTGTTGTTGGCGCTGAAGGCGCCGATTTTTTTCTTGTTTACTGCCGTTCCAATTTCGAACCCAATGCCCATAAATACAGCCGCCTCAGCCTTCTGCTTGTGGATAAAGGTCCCGGTGTTGAAACCGAATATCTATATGGACTGATGGGATGCAGGGGCGGAGGAACGGGCAGACTTGTTTTTAGAGATGTGAAAGTCCCTAAGGAGAATCTTATAGGAGAACTTCACGGAGGAGCCGTCTGTTTTAACCAGATGATGATTCCGGAACGGATGACTTCTGCAGCAGGATGTCTCGGCGCCTGGGGAGCTCTTGACCTGGCCGTAAGGTATTCCGACCGCCGCAGGGCATTCGGCAAAGAAATCAGGAAATTTCAGGCAGTAAACTTTATGGTGGCTGACTCCATTACACAGCTTGATGCTGCAAGAGCATTAACATATATGGCTGCCAGTGCCATTGATAAAAATTACCCCGGTGTACGGCGTCTGGTCAGTGAAGCCAAAAGGTTTGCAACAGAGTCTGCCTGGGAAGTTGTGAACAATTCAATGCAGATTATGGGGGGTATAGGCTATACCGATGTTTACCCCATCGAGCGCGCATTAAGGGATCAACGCCTGGCAATGATATGGACAGGTACAACACAGATCATGAACCTCCTTATCCAGCATGAGTATTATAATCATGTTCTGGATGAATCCTATAATCGAAGAAAAATGGAAAAGGATTCAATGAACCCTGATGAAAGTGAACGCTGCTTTTCAGATGAAGATATGATGAGAATCCATGAAGAGAAGGCCTGAGGAGGCGCTATTTGTCAAAACAAAAACTGTCTCATTTAAAACAAAGCGAGCGGGACGCACGGAGAAAACTTATCCTTGAAGCGGCTCGCTCGCTTTTTTCCAAAAAAGACTTTCGAAATGTTAACGTCAGAGAAATAGCCGCTGAAGCAGGTGTTAGTGTTGGAACCATATATAATTACTATGCTGATCTGGATGAACTTTTTATTGATGTCTTCCTGAAAAACATTGAAGAAATCACCTGTTTGCTCGACAAAGAAAACAGTGAAGGTTTCCCTACCCTTGAAAAATTGTGCGAAATATACATCACATATCTCAGCCAAAATATGACGTTTTATCAAATGATGGGACACTTTATGCTGGGAGGTAAGCTTTCGCATGAGTCAACTACAAAACTTAACCAGAGGATGAGAATCCTTATGGATCGTATCGAGGCAATTCTCAGGGCAAGGGGTTTTCATGAGGATGCCCGGAGTCTCTCACATGCGCTTTTCTCTGCATTAAATGGTATTATGATCAGCTATGCCGGTTATCCAGGCAGGAATATAGAAGAGGTTCACAAGTATACAACGAAGCTTGCCGGTATAATAGCAGGGGTTTTTAAAGCAAAATTAAAAGATTAAGAGCTGTCCCCCATAAATCTCTTAATTGGTATCCCACAACAGGCGTATAATCCCCCCCGGAGGAGCAGGAATGCCGGTTGAGTGCCCATTCCCGGAAGATGTTTCCATTCCTGCGCCGGCAAACTTTCCTCCAGTACTGACAAAGGCCGAGAAACTGCCCGGGGTGCTGACAATCCTGATGCCGGAAGGTATGGCGCGGCTTTCCACCAGTTGATACGTATCTTCAAGTGTTCCGGTTTCGGCAAGGGCGGATGCGGAATTTTCGGAATTCATATCATAAGCTCCGGTTCCGTATGAATAATCGAGAGCGTAAATAAATGCATTTCCGTTTGCTTCACAAGGAGATGTCAAGTCAGGCTGAAAAGTTGTAAAATAGACAGCCCTGTTGAACAGCACCGGCCGGCTCAAACACATTTCTCCGGCATGATCCATTGTCTGTCCCTGTGTGCATTCACCCTGCATACCCAAGACCTTATACCACCCTCTGCATACAGACGTGCTTTCAGGATAGTTTTCACTTCCATTAAGAATAGCATAAAGAGATTCCTGGGCAACTAAGTCGGCATCACTCTGAAAACCACCCATCTCAAGTATACTATTCTGGTTGGCATCAGCGTTTGCATCAAGCTCATCACACGTCAGATTTAGAAGATCGGTTTCATCAGCCGTCACATCAATATCTGAAACAGCATAAAAACGATTATGATATTTTGGGATATAGTTTGGATGAGATCGATCGCCGGTACCGAAATAAAGAACCGGCCAGCGGGTCCAGTCGTTGCCCTGCCAGGATATGTCCGGTGAATAAAACATTTTGCGGCCTTGATCCGATGTATCAAAAGAAGGCTGCCTGCCGGAAATAGCTGCTATTGCGCCTGACTGATTCGATCCGGGGTTGCTCATAAAAACTTTTTTCACTTCCCATTTTTCTGAACGGGAATCGTTATAATCGACTTTCCAGATATTTCCGTAAATATCCGCCAGATAAATTACAAGTGATGCCTGCAGCTCAATTACCGACGGGTCAGCAGGAAAACAGTATTTCATTTCGGTAAATGTCTGAATATTACCCACCGGATTATCATGCAAACCGTATGTAGCTTTGAAAACCAGGCTTCCATCTGATAATTTTACAATAAAAATTCCGGATCCGATTTCATTTTTTTCAGGATTAAAAACATCATGCCTGTCGTTGTCGTAAGCATCATAGTGCATATCATTAACATCAAAAACATCATCAGGATTTCCCGCACTGTAAACACCGTCATTGTTCCCATCAACCCATGGTTCCGGAAAAAGATCCTCTTCAGGATCATACCCGCCTCCAAAAATAACAACTTCCGTTGTACTTTGTGCTCCGGTCCTTATAGCCGTCAAGACAGGCTTAGACCACGTAAATCCAAGATGTTCCGAAAAATTGTCCTGTGATACACCTCCCTCTATATGCCATTTTACAGACCATTCTAAGGGATCTGGTCTTGAAACATCGAGAGCCCAGTAGCTTCTTCCGCCCCTTCTTTCTCCAAATACTAAAACCTTGTCATAGTATTCTCCATTTCGTCTTGTGGCTGAACCGGAACCTGTATTATGCCATGTTCCGGATGAGTGAAGCGAACAAGATCCATCCACAAAATATTGATGGTGTTCCGGCGTTTCAAAATTTTTCAATTGCGTTAAAAGGTCGCCGGGAATAAATGCCCAAATTTCATCTCCGGGTCTGTATATACGATTTCCTATGGTAATGGGGGCGTCAGGACGATCCGGATCAACACTGTCTGCAAATACATGCAGCATTCCGTCGTTTGCGCCAACTGCAATGAAACGGAATACCGGATCATGATTCTGATCCAGATAGTCTATTACACATGGTTCTGAATGTATAATATCGCCAAGAATCCATTCTCTTTGGGTCAGGGGTGCACCGTCCGCCTCTTCATTATAGACTGAGCCGCCACTGTCAAAAGCACTAAATGTGTATCCGTAAACATGGTTAATGATCATATCTCTTTTTAAAAAAGCAGCCTTTGTATCGCCGGTGAGGCCAAGATCAGAAGGCTGAATCGTATCCAAAACACTGCTGTCGCCGTCACGCCAAAATCGCACCAGTTCTCTTGAAACAGATGCGTTTTTGCAGGTATATATATTTCGGACGTCATAATACGGGCCATACTCAACATCTATCCTGTCAATTAATTCTTTTAAAAGACCTCCGGCACCGCCCGTTGTCACATCACCCCCGTCAGAGGTACTAGACCACAAAGAAACGGAAGCAGGGTTAAATGTACCATCGCAAGATACAGCTGCATTCCCGTATCGGTCCACCACAAGTGACTCCGGCTCGCTCCTTCCGCAGTCCTCTCGTCCATCAGCCATGCTGCTCAGGCCATATTTTTTTAAATTGCCTTTCCAGTAACTGTCATGGTCCGGCTTGAAAAAGGCCGCATAGACAAAATCACCATTTCTGGTTCTGTTGGCCGGATTTACTATCGGTGTCATAGCGGTATAGGAAGACCCGGCAGATATCCCAAAGCCTGTGTTGCTTAATACATTAACGAGCTGCTGCTCATTGCCGGTAGTGATGTGGATGCCTGAAGAAGAGTCAGCCATGTCTTCAAGCATCGGGCTGGGAATATTGAATCCAACAGTCAATACAGAATGCCTGTAACCTGCTTCATGGTAGAGCCAGTGTGCAAGATCATCAGAGTAGTTGTTTGTCGGCCACACATCCGCATCACCGTAATACCCGCAATCCGACCCATAGCCGTCCCGGCATCTTCCGAATTCAGGGGCGGGGCAATTCAGAGATCTTGCATCATTGTCTATCCGTTGCCAGTCATTATCTTCACTGGGCAGGCCTGCTGAAAAAACAACAATATAGTGATAAGCACACTCGGATGTTTCATGGTTGGTATTCAGATATGGAAAATTTGCTTTATATGCATCCTGTATTGCTTCTCCAAGAGGACAGGCGCCACCCGCATCAAGCCCTTCTAAGATATCGGTGATCGAATCAACACCTGTTCCCGGTGAAGCTGATACCATTCCGCCATTGCTCCCGTTAAAGACTGTGAGTCCCCAGTTTACAATGTGTTCCGTGTCTTCAAGAATCCGTTTTGCAGAAATCTTTGCTGCATCCAACCTCGACTGTATTTTCCAATCATATGAAACTACTTCATTACAGCATGGGGTGACCGGCGACGACCCGGCATGGCCACAAACATATCGCCATGCCTTGAAGCGCTGATGGGAATATGTTCCTTCGTTGGTGCATGAGTAATATGAAGAAGCTATACGAAAATCTTCAACCAGCTTAATAAAATTCAACCAGTTACCTGTTGCAAAAAGATATAGCTGTTTTCCGCCATAGCCGGTTCCCGCATTATTTGAATTGTCTGTGATTTCAAGTGTTGTGCCTTCTTCCTCATACAGTCCTGAAAAGTAGAACCCTGATGACCCTAAAATACCTGAAAGCCCCATTTGAAAGTATTCTCCGGTCAGCGGGTTTTGTTCAGTTTCAATGACAAGGATATCTCTGCTGCCCGGAAGCCTTAAACGCCTGAGGCTGGGTAAAACAATGACTTCATGTCCTTCTATGTCAATCAAATTAACGTCGGGAAAAATTACATGCCCGTCGGAATCGGAACTGAAAGAAGTGGGATCGGACACGGTCCAGTAATTCCCGGCACTCTCCTTTACAGGAATAATTGCGTTGGTGAGCAGAGGGTATCTTTTATTGTACGAGGGGACTGTTTCACTGCCGACATTCCGGAGTACGTCATTAATTACCGAAGCCTGTCGAACAGCACCGGATGCGTCAACCCATGAAACATCCATAATCTTAGACCAGGTGCTGACAAGGTATATCCGGTCCGGGACAAGCCTGTCATAATCGTCGCCCGAGCTGTTACGATCCCACCATGTGGAGCCGTCCCTGCAGTCGTTTTCATCAACCGCCACATTGTCATCAATCATCTTCCTCATAAATGCGGCGTAGTCTATGCTTTGATCATAAACCGGCATGGACATGCTTCCTGAAGTATCGAACACTATCATGGCATTGTTTTTTACAGTCGCACGGAAAATATCGATATCTTCTGCCCCGGCTGCCCCGGCATGAAGTATGATAAACACAAGAAGCAGTTTTAAACTTATTTTCACATCATACGCCTTTTCATTATGATCACGTCACGATCACATCATTTTTTGTGTTTAACCTTTTGGTCCTATTATGCAATATCGCGCAATCACAGTTTTTTCATTTCTGCGGGTTTTAATTTCATAGTCATATCTGCTGAAGTCGATGGCTGAAAATCCTTTTGGGGGAAGGAACATACCTTCATATCTTATTGTAAAATCATACGCTTTTCCGGCCACTTCGTGTGGCCTTGGATGAGGAATATGGGCGCTCCTTTCTGTTGCGATCGTCTCAGACTCATAAATATCATCGATTGCGTAGTTGCCATTCACCACTTCCCTTGCTTCGCGACTGTTTCCTCCTTCTGCCACATAAAAATTTGTTTTACTCTCGCCTTCATTTCTTGATATCCATAAATCCGTAATAGCGACACGACTCACCGATGCGCCCAGGACTGTCATTATGGCAAGCATAATAAGGACAAGGGCTGTCACATATCCATTGTTGTCCTGCATAAGAACAGTCATAAAACCGTATTCCTGATTCCGACCATGTTTTCCAGATACCGCTTTTTTATTCCCGTACCCGGAACGTTTACCTTTCCTTCAAGCTTTATACTAACGCCTACTATCATTGCCTCCACACCTGAGGGTTCTTCAGTCAAACGGCCGTCTTTCAGCAGATAGTTAAACTGGAGATTTGTTATATCTTCTGCTACAACTTGAAATGTGTTCCCGCATCCTGCATTCTTTCTCTCTAAAACAGGAACATCAAAAGACGTATTGCCGGTATCAATCCGGTAGACAATGATGTCCACCCGGGCAATAACATCACCTGCCGAATAATGCTCCGGAAAATTTTCAGCAACGGTTAGAGACGTGCCGGATGTTGAACCAGAGCTCGAACCAGACGCCAAATTTACACTATTGATCTTAAATATATGCGCGCCGCTTAAGTCCGATTTTACAAGGATACCAAAACTCCGGCCGCCGGAGTTAAGGTCATCATCGCCATCGCCATCAAGGTCCAGATCAGACAGATTCAATACATTACTTCCCTTTCCTGCATATGCGCCTGGTTGAAGATGTCCCCTGTCATCACCCGATTTGACAATCATAATCGAATCAGTATTGTCACCGTATCTTTCCTGGCCCGTTATATTATTGACACCATAAACTGAATGCCTGAAGCTGTCATATCCGCTTTCTTCCGGATTCCAGTCAACATATCTCCGATGAATACGCCCATCTAAAAATGTGTAATGCCCGGACTTTCTGATGTCCTCAGAAATCAAATTCATCGCAGCTCTTAAGTTCTGATGAAGACCGGCGACCTGTAGCTGGACCCGGTATGAATTCTGGTGATTGATAAACATATTGATGATTGTTCCAGCTACTATTCCAGTTATGGCTATACTGATTAGCAGTTCTATCAAAGTAAAACCGCTGGATGAATAGCTGTGTAATGGAAGCTGATTTTTCATTTTATAAAAATGACCCTATTGCCATTCACTGCCGTCCCATCTCTTCAGCGTGACCACTCCGGCCATAGTCGGGGTTGATACGGCATATGCATTACCAGCATTGTTTTTAAGATATACATAACCCATTTTATTCGCCATACCACGGGAATTAAATTCTGAAGTATTGCCTGCATAGCTGACTCCGTCAGACGGGAAATGATCGCTTCCCGTTGTTGTCGCATTCCTTGAGGCGTTTCCATGCCCGAACGCAACGCCGCTGCCATAATCTAAAAGATCCACAAGTCTTCCGTGCCGGTCATCATCAGAACCAGACACTTCACTGAAGACACCGTCTTCGCCGGAGCCTACAATTTGATATTTATTGGCTTCCGTATTAAAAACAACCGCATATCGACATCCATTCTTTATCGCTTTCATCCTTGCCATCTGAAAATTTGAAAACATATCAATGGCGGCACTTTTCAACCTGTATTTCGGCAGCCAGTTCAAAAAATAATAGCCAGTCACTCCTGTGAAGATCGCAAGAATACCAAGCACCGTCATAAGTTCAACCAGTGTAAAGCCTTCACATCTATAATTATTTTTTTGTTTCATAACTCTTCAAAAAATTTGTTGTTGCTAAAAGATGGTCCTGCCATCGTTGCCGCCAATCTAATGAGACATTATGAGAATTTGCGATTTTAGGCCATCTTATTTTTTATATGCTCTTTATATTACAGGGCTACATGGTGTCAAACGATTTTTTATAAATCGCATTTTTTCGCATAAGCTATAAACGATGTGTCTGTAAAAAAATCGAAAGGCATGCATGAAGGACAGGGTTTAGGCCCTATGGATAATGTCGTTTCCATAGCTGAGTGATCAACGACAATTATTATTTTCCTGCGGGTATTATAACTGACACTGATCACAACTGAAATGACAGGAACGAATGTTAACTATTTCCAAAGACTTAATGTTCAGGAAGGGATTCAGGATTAGCAAAAGAAGTGTATTGGTAGTTACCATGATTACCGACCAATAAAGAGACGAACAGAGTAACACCGGCAACGAGTTGCCGGTGCCCGAAGGGCAAGAAGAGGTCCATAGAAGTTACACCTCTTCCTCGCATCTTGTGCTTCGCACCCAGA
>JAFDJC010000030.1 GCA_019307665.1 Deltaproteobacteria bacterium
CCAGGCATGAAAGTAGGATAAAAACAGCTAAAAGGATACGATGTTTATTCTGCAAATTTTTTAAGTCCATTTAAAAGATTATCAAATAAACGGATACCGTGGATAGGGCATACAGTATCCGGTATGTTTTCTTCAAGAAAAATCTCTTCTTTAACATCAGGGCACCCGAATCGGGATGAAAGCATTCCTGACTCCGTGCAGATGGTTTTTTTAACCACGCCCGGAGGCATGCGGAACCATGATCCCGAGACATACTGGGGGATGGATTTAAGAAGTTCCGCCCAGACAGGCAGGGCAGCGATGGCCCCGGAAGCATGAATGGAATCTCCTTTGTCAAAACCGACCCATACAAGGGCCAGAATATCCGGGGTATACCCGGCAAACCACGCATCCCTGTAATTGCTGGATGTTCCGGTTTTGCCGGCAACAGGGAATTGTATGCCCAGGCTGCCAAGGGACCGCGCGGTTCCTTCTTCAACGGCGGTGCGAAGCATGGAAGAAATGATAAATGCTTTGGCCGGAGACATGACCCGGTTGATTCTGATTTGGCGGCGGTTCAGAACATTGCCGTTGCTGCTTGTTACGTTTTTCAAGGCCAGGGGAAAAGGAAGTATGCCGTCTGCGGCAAACACACAATATGCCCTGGCAATTTCAATGGGTGAGGCTTCAAAGGCCCCGAGGGCCAGAGATGGATAAGGCTTTAACCGGGCAGACAACTTGAGGGCGTCTGCGGTTTTGATAATGTTTTCGATGCCGGTCTGCATGGCCAGGTCGACAATGGCCCGGTTATAGGATTTGGCAAGGGCTGTGCGCATGGAAACCTGCATTTCCATCACCGGCTTGTAATTCTTCGGCTCCCATGTACCGTCAGTCGTGGTGTAAACTTTTGCTTCATTTGAAAAAATAGATGCTGGTGTGAAACTGTCAAGCGCGCTCAGGCAGACAAAGGGTTTAAACAGACTGCCGGTCTGTCTGTAAGACTGTGTTGCCCGGTTGAACTGCGTATGGCTGTAATCCCGGCCTCCAACCATGGCGAGAATGTGGCCGGTTCGAGGCTGCATTACGATAACCGCTCCCTGCAGGCGCTGATCTGGTTTTTTTGTGAGAACCGGCATCAGGCTTTCAAGTCTAGCCAGCCTGTTTTCAAGTGCTTTTGCGGCAGCATCCTGAACCATGGTGTCAAGGGTGGTGTGAATGGAAAGGCCCAGGCTGGAAAGATCTTCCTTTGAATAAAGCGATGACAGTTGTTTCTGCAAATAGTCAATAAAGTAGGGGGCTCTTCTGGAGTATGTGCGAAATCCGGTAGGGCTCAGGAGCGTTGCTGTCAGGGCCGGAAGTTCATCTTCAGCAATCCAGCCGTGTCTGGCCATTTCACTGAGTACATGATTTCTTCGGGAGATGGCGGCTTTGGGATTCTTGTAGGGTGAATATAGATTGGGCCCTTTTATCAGGCCGGCAAGCATCGCAGATTCAGCCAGGGTCAGGTCGGCAACCGGTTTTCCAAAATAAAAATAAGCTGCCTCGCCTGCACCGTTTATGGACGAGGCCCCTTTTTGCCCAAAATAAATTTCATTAAAATAGATTTCAAGGATTTCGTTTTTTTCATATTTCAATTCTATGATAAGGGCAGTCAGGACCTCTTTCAGTTTCCGTGAGATGGTCCTTTCCGGTTTAAGAAAATAATTTTTGGCCATCTGCTGGGTAATTGTGGAGCCGCCCTGAAGCACTTTACCTGCACGAAGATTTTTATACAGTGCCCGGATTATACCGGAAACAGAAATGCCGTAATGATTATAAAAATCAGCGTCTTCGGCTGCAAGAACCGCGTGAATAAAGTGTTCCGGAATCTCTTGTATGGAGGCAAGTCTCCTTCTTTCCCGGTCAGGGCCGAACAGGAGGGACAGTTCTTCAGGCTCGAGTTCAAGGGTGGAAAGTGACTCGCTGTTATCCATGCGACGGATTGATTCGATGCGGCTATTTTCAAACTGAATATAGACAGCAAATCCTTCCCGCTCTCCGTCCATGAGCGAGGCATTGTGAAGATAAATCAAAAGGCGGCTTTCTGAAAAATTCATTTCCCCTTTTTGGGCAGGATAGGTGCTAACGGGCCGGTAATTAAGACGCTTCAGCTTTTCAATAAAAAGCGTCCGGTCGAGCTGCTGGCCCGGGTAAAGCATCATGGATGCGGAAAAAACCCTGGACGGCACCTGCCACCTTCTGCCGGCAAACCGGGTTTCAATCTGTTTTGACAGGTTTAGACCGTACACTGATATGGCAAACAGGCCTGCCGCCATGACAATCAATATTAACAGGGCCACCTTTCGGATCAAAGGTTTGATATTTAATGGGTTTTTCATTTATTATATTTAATCGAATTCTAGTTTGGTAATTTTAACTTTTTTTTTCACCATAATACAATAATTAATGTTGCAGGGCGAACACAGGGGTTCGCGGGTGGCCCAGACAACTCGTTGTCTGGGTGCGCAGCACAAGAAGCCAGCAATAATCAAAAATGGACGATTGAAAACCGACAAACCTGGAAAAATCGGAATGAAAAGGAAATGTATCGTTAAATTTTTTTTGTGAATCCCTTCTTGCCCTTCGGGCACCGGCAACGAGTTGCCGGTGCCACCCATGCAATACACTTCTTGTTTGACAAAATAAGAAATGTTCGATTTAAATATTTGAGGTTTGTCTGGATTCAGGCATTAAAAAAAAAGGTGAATGGCATGAAGATAAAAACAAGCAGCATTATTCAGGCGGCAATTTTCTACACCTGTTCTGTTGTTATTTCAGAAGCCACTTTAGGGAACCCTGATTTTCCCATCAATGTATGGCGTTTTGAAATGATTCCAACCTGGCAGTGGAGTGTTCCGGTGCATATTGCCGGTTTTATCTGGCTGTTTTTCTGCAACAGGCTTTTTTATGACCAGAACATCAGGATTCCGATTTTTATTTCAATTCTTTTTTTTCTTGCATGTGAGACCGCTAACTGGTCGATTTTTCATTTTTTTGTCTATGAGCCATACCCGGTGGGAGAAGCATATCCCCTGGGGGTTGCCGGATCGTTCTGGTTGATAATATTATTATATTCAGTGCTTTGCACGGTTACAAGTATGCTCTTAAGAACAAGCGGAATGTTTAATAAAAACAGATTTGAATAAAGGAGGATGCATGGCGGGAAAAAAATTAACCAGAAGGGAATTTGTAAAAAAAGTTGCAGCCGGCGGACTTACCCTTTCTGCCGGATCAATACTGTATTCATGTTCGAAAAAACTTCATCCTGATGTTATACAAAACGAGAGGGAACTCATCGCCAATCTGTCGGGATACTCCGGCACACCTCCTAATATAATCATTATTAATGCAGATGACTTGGGATATGGTGATCTGGGTTGCTATGGAAGCCAGGCAATTAGAACACCCAATATCAACCTTATGGCGGAAAAAGGTGTTAGGTTTACGGATTTCCATGCCTGTGATTCCGTGTGTACGCCGTCCAGGGCAGGTCTCTTGACAGGACGATACCCCAAACGAATGAATCTCGACATGCCGCTGTTGGCAGAAAATACGCCGATTGGTAAAAGCATGATGATTAAATTCGGCTTTTTGGCCGGGAAAATGGGTTTATTGGATATAGCCACAGAAGGCGGGGCCACCGGAATTGCGCAACATGAAATCACACTTGCCGAAGCCCTGAAAATGAAAAACTACCAGACAGGCATGGTGGGGAAATGGCACCTTGGCGACTATTCGGGAAGTCCGGAGCACAATCCGGTAAAGCACGGGTTTGATTTTTATTTTGGCGTGCCGCACAGTAACGATATTCATCCATTTCCCCTTTACCGGAACGAAGAAAAACTGGAGCCGGAAGTGAAGGACCAGACAAAACTGACCGGTCTTTACACAAAAGAGGCGGTCGATTTCATAAAAACCTCAAAAGACAAACCTTTTTTCCTTTATTTCGCGCATACGTTTCCGCACAGGCCTCTTTTTGCATCGGAAAATTTTAAAGACAAATCCGAGGCAGGTGTTTTTGGTGATGTGGTGGAGGAGATAGACTGGAGTGTGGGCGAGATCATGAAAACACTGAAGGAGCTTAACCTTGAGTCCAACACCCTTGTTATATTCACCAGTGACAATGGGCCCTGGTACCAGGGAAGCCCCGGGGAGTTCAGGGGCAGAAAAGGGCAAAGCTATGAAGGCGGTCACCGGGTGCCGTTTATTGCCTGTCGGGAAGGGCACATACCGGCGGGAAGCGTATGCAAAGAGCCGGCAATGAATATCGATTTGTTTCCCACATGTCTGGCCATGGCAGGCCTGACTATTCCCGGCGACCGTATTATTGACGGCAGGAATATTGAAAACCTCTTGGTAAGTCAAAGCATGGACAATCCCCATGACTATTTCTTTTTCTATCACCACGGAGAACTGGAGGGTGTCCGGGCCGGCAACTGGAAATATATACGTTCAATCAATCATTATTCCTGGCCCATGCCGGTGAACAAGAAACTGGGAAGTCTGACCAGTTATACAAACGGGCCTCTGCCCATGCTGTTTAACCTGGAAAATGATCCCGGCGAAGCCTATAACGTCATCAACAAGTATCCGGATAAAGCAAAGGGGCTGGCAAGTGTTATGACATGGTGGGATGGTGAGATGGCGGCAAACCCCGGGGGATGGCTAACCCTGATGGATTAATCCGTAAACAACGGGCGAACACAGGGGTTCGCCCTTACAACTGGTTGTCTGGGTGCAAAGCACAAGAAGCTTTGAATGGGCGTAAACTTATGCAATAACTTCCTGCCCTTCGGGCACCGGCAACGAGTTGCCGGTGTCACCCAATATGGATGAGAGATTGATGGCTTTAAAAAAAACACTCAACAATATCCTTGTAAAACCTGCAGGTCCTGATTGCAACATGGCCTGCCGGTACTGCTTCTACTGCGAAAAAGCAAACCTTTTTCCAAGCCCCGCAACTCACCGAATGAACGAAGACATTCTGGAGGAGATGATAAAGCAGTTGATGCAGCAGGGTTCTTCGCAGGTTGCCGTCAGCTGGCAGGGGGGCGAGCCGACCCTCATGGGCATCCCTTTTTTTGAAAAGGCTGTTGACCTGATGCAGCGTTATGGCCGGGGCCAGGAAGTGGGAAACGGATTTCAGACCAACGGGATACTCATTGATGGGGAATGGGCGCGATTTTTTCGGAAATACAGCTTCCTGGTGGGCTTATCGATTGACGGGCCTGAGCATGTTCATGACAAATACCGGCGCATGGCCGGAGGAAAAGGCACTTGGGCAAAAGTTTCCGACACAGCAAGGATGCTTCAGGATGAAGGTGTATCCGTCAATGCGCTTAGCGTCGTCAATGATTACTCTGTCAGGTATCCAAAAGAAATATACCAGTACCTGAAGGATATTGGTTTTGAGTATATGCAGTTTATTCCCTGTGTGGAACCTGATCCTTTGGACCCTGAAAACCCGGCTTCTTTTTCTGTTTTGCCCGAAGCATACGGCAGGTTTCTCTGCACCCTGTTTGATCTTTGGCTGGCTGACTTTAAGGACAATCTTCCCACCACGTCTGTCAGGTTTTTTGAATCTCTTTTGTACAGCTATGCTGATTATGAACCACCGGAATGCACATTGCAGCAGGAGTGCGGCGGGTATCTCGTGGTTGAGCATAACGGTGATGTGTATTCATGCGATTTTTTTGTGGACCCGGAATGGCGACTCGGCAATGTTATGGAAGGTAGCCTGGTTGCCATGCTGAATTCACAAAAACAACTCGAATTCGGAAAGATAAAAGCGCAGTTTGCCGAACAGTGCAGTAATTGCGAGTGGCTTTTGTATTGCCGCGGCGGATGTCCAAAAGACAGGCGCCTTCCGGTAAACAGAGGTGTATCACATTTTTGCGAATCATATAAAATATTTTTCCAACATGCTGACCGCAAATTCAAACAACTCATAAAGCAAAGGGAAAAGCGCCAGAAGGAGGAAGAGAAAGAGGAAGAACGGCTTTCTCTCGGCAATACCGGAAAGGTGGGGCGGAACGAACCCTGCCCATGTGGAAGCGGACGGAAATATAAAAAATGTTGTGGGGGCAAGTAGGGGCGAGCCTTGCGCTCGCCTTTGTTGTGTTATGGTTTGTCGGTATTGTAGGGCAGTAATGTATCGGCAAAATTTTCGAATCAAACTCTGATTTCTTTAACAGGTATTATTCTTCTTTCAATATCTGTCCAGACTTTTCGTTTCATCATTCGCAAATCGTATTCGGTCTGCAAATTTAACCAAAACTGAGCTTCAACACCGAAATAGCGCTGCAGTCTCAGAGCCGTATCGGCGCTGATGCCCCTTTTTCCATTAACAATTTCACTAATTCTGTTAGGGGGAACAGAAAGGTCCCGGGAGAGCTTGTTAATACTAATACCTAGAGGCTCTAAAAAATCCTCACGAAGGATTTCTCCCGGTTTTATCGGATCGAGAATCTTTTTTATACTCATTTTACACCTCAATGATAATCTATAATTTCAACATGATGGGCATTTCCATCACGCCACTCAAAACATAATCGCCACTGCTTATTAATACTAATCGCGTATTGCCCTTTTCTGTTGCCGGAAAGGGCATGAAATCTGTTTCCAGGGTTGAGCATTAATGAGTCTATACTTGGAGCAGCATGAAGAACCATCAGCCTTTTCCTGGCCTGCCTTTCAAAAGATTGAAAACGACGAACCCATTGATCATTAAAGAGTTTTTCGGTATCTCGACAGGCAAATGTTTTAATCATTTGTCAAGGGTATTACGTATGGCGTAATATGTCAAGCGTGTTTTAACAGAACATTCCCCATTTTTTTCATACTTCAAATAAAAATAGCTGACGCTTACTCGGGTGGCCCAGACAACTCGTTGTCTGGGTGCGCCGGCACAAGAAACTTGCAATAATCGGAAACAGACGATTGAAGACCGACAAACTTGGAAAAATCGAAATGAAAAGGAAATATATCGTCAAAAACTTCTTTTGTTAATTCCTTCTCGCCCTTCGGGCACCGGCAACGAGTTGCCGGTGTCACCCATGTTTCAGGCTTACAAAAAAAATGTATTATGCCTTCTGGGGCCTCCTTTTTCGCCTGGGCTTTCTGGCGTCTGCTATTTTTTGATATTTTGCCCTGAGCCGGGGCAAGACGGCATATACATAAATGCAGTTAATGGCAATAATGCTTGTAATAAATCCAAGGGCGATACGCTGGTCCACGACATCCTGAGGTTTTACAGGGCCGATCAGAATGAATCCCGCAACAATGCCGTATATAACAATGACGATCATTGGAAGTGTTTTTCCCCCCTTGATTTTAAAGCTTCTTTCCTTATCCGGTTCTTTTTTTCGCAGGCGTATAACGCACATTGCCATTACCATATAGATCATGCATTCTGTTGCCGCGATAATGAGAATCATGAAGAAGACATAGTGAGTCAAAAAGCCGTAAATCGAAACGCAGATGCTGTAAGAGATTACAACCAGCATGGCCACCCAGGGGGTCGCATATTTCGGGTGCAGCCTGGCGATAAATTTGGGAAGAGACCAGTCCCGAGCCATTGCATAGATAAACCTTGATGATGTCATGATGCCGGCATTCAGGGACGTCAGCGATGCCAGAAGGGCCATTGCAATCATGAAATAGACCCCGAAATCGCCAAGAAGTTTTTCACCGTATAAAATGTGTGGAATCGGAAGTCCTTCCGGTGTCAGGACCCAGGCCAGTTCTTCCTTGCCGAGAACAGCTGTCATGGCAGTGGAAAAAAGCGCGTACACAATTGCCAGAACGCCGAGAGAAATCATCATTCCCCGGGGAATCATTTTAATATCCGTTACTTCCTCCGAGATGGTGATGACCCACTCAAATGCGATAAAACAGGCAATGCCGATTGCAACAGCCTGGATAAAGCCGTCCATGGTGCCGCACGCAAAAGGCTCGGGAATTTTAAAATCGACACTGTAGAATCCGTAGATAGATATCAGGATCAGGCCGATAAACATGGAGTAGGCAATGACATCCTGAACATTGCCGGCAATTTTTATACCCCTTATATTAAGTAACAGAAGAATCATACCAAACAGGGCTGCCCAAACAGCCGGATGGACAAAGGAAAACTTATAGCTGATGGCCTGGGACAGAATGTAGACTTCAGCGCCGATAATGGAAAGCTGACCCATGACATAGACACCGGCGATGATGATGGCGATCGGCTCTGAAAAAGCTTTTTCTATGAAGAGCTTTATTCCTGCTGCAGTGGGGTACATGGAATTCAGTTCCGAAAAGCAGGCGCCTGCCAGTACAGCCATGATGCCGGATGTGAGAATGGCGATCCAGGCTGAATTGCCGGTAAGGTAGCTGGCAAGTTCGATAAAGGCGACGTAGTTCACGGTGGCCAGTGCCATGCCTGCACCGGTGGAGACTATTGTTCGCAGTTTAATTTCTCTTTTAAGCTGTGTCATAGATCGCTCCGCTTGAGTTAAAAAATCCTAAATCCTAAACAAATTCTAATGGGTAACACCGGCAACTCGTTGCCGGTGCCCGAAGGGCAAGAAGCTGTTTGCCGTACTATTGTAAATACCAAATACCGGTTTTATCAAAATTCGCTTCTTGTGCTTCGCACCCTGACAACAAGTTGTCTGGGCCACCCCGGGTGATTTATAGCCTGTCATTTATTAAGAAGCCACTCAATATTTTTGCTGAAATTTCAAATACATTTTGCTAGAATAATCGGTTTACGTTGTCTTTGCCATCCTTTCCTCCTGGGCATTTATTTCCTTTAATGACAGGTCGAATGCATTTAAAACAAAGTCAACCTCGTCTTCGTTAATGACCAGGGTCGACATTATCCTAATGATGCTCGGATTGTTGAATGTATAAATTGATATTACACCATTCTGCCTTAGCTGAAATGCCATGCGCGGGCCGATGCTGTCTTCGGAAAATTCCATTCCCAGCATAAGGCCTCTGCCGCGGACATCCATGATTAAATCCGGGTATTTTTCTTTCAGGATAACAAGCCCTGACATAAACCGGGCGCCCATTTTTTCAGCCCGGGCCGGAAGATCATTTTTCTCAATGTATTCTATGGTTGCAAGGGCAGCCAGGCATGCCAGTGATGTTCCGCCAAACGAGTTGATGATCGTAAACGGATGGGCCATGAGAAAATCGCTTATTTCTTCTGTGAATACAGCACAGGAAAGGGGATACATCCCCCCGGAAATCGATTTTGCCAGAACCATAATATCAGGAGTTACATTGCTGTGCTCTGCTGCGAACATTTTGCCGGTCCTTCCAAAACCGGTCTGCACTTCATCAAAGATCAGCAGGATTTCGTTTTTATTACAGATCTGTCGGAGCTTAACCAGGTAATCGTCATCCGCAGGCAGAATGCCGCCTTCGCCCTGGATCGGCTCCACCAGGACAGCGGCGGTTTTTTTCGTAATTGTAGTTGTGACTGCTTCAATATTGTTGAACTGCACGTGACTGTAGCCCGGTGTCAGCGGTTCAAAAGGGGTTTTGTAAACATCACGGCCGGTGGCCGGCAGAGCAAAACCGGTGACCCCGTGATAGCTGTTTTCCATGCAGATAATATCGGTTTTGTCGGTGTGGGCGCGGGCAAGCTTGATTGCGACTTCAATCGCTTCGCCGCCGCCGCAGCAAAAAAGTGAAAACTTGAGGTCGCCCGGAGTTATTTCCGCCAGCTTTTTGGCCAGAAGCCCTCGTTCCCGGATGATGCTGATCCACCCGCCCATGTCGTAAACATCCATGGCTTTTTTGAGCCCATCAACGATTTCAACATTATGCCGGCCCACATTGAAGATTCCTGCGCCGGTGACACAGTCGATATATTTTTCTCCTGATATATCATAAACACAGGCGCCTTCACGTTTTCCCTCGATAATATCGAGACTTGCATTTTTGAACATTCTTAAGGCAAACGGGTTGACATATTCCCGGTAGTTGGTTTCTGTTTCCCGTCGTATTTTTTCATGATCTTTTTCGGCAAGGATATCGTCGATGATCGACATATCATACCTCAGGCCAGATAATTGCTGTTATGGCATCGATTCTCATCACATCTTCCTGGCTTCCCTTTACTTTTATTTCTCCCCGTAAATATTTCTGGGTTGGATTGATGTCGCCCCAGAACATATCGCACATGGTTTCGCTGTCGCATTCTACCACAACATCGGGTGTGCCGACGGAACCGGCCTCATTCTTAATTACTTCACCCTCTTTTATAGTAGATGTAAATAAGTCGCCGGTGTCGGTGGTCTTGTAATGAATTACTTTGGTCCAGTCCCGTTGCATTCGCCGCAGCCGCTTGTTGCTGTTGCACTGTTCCTTAAAGTCCTCAATTGCTTCCATGATTTCTTCTGATGTTGCCATAAGATTCTCCCCTGAAAAAAATTAATATGCTTCTATCCCGCCCTGCTTCATGATCTCAGCCATGGATTTGTCCAAAGCATCGAGAACAAAGTCGACCTGATCCGGCTGGATTTCAAGAACCGGCATCAGCCGCATTACAGACGGTTCATTTCCGGTATAGATGGCCATGACACCATTCTGGGCCAGTTGAAAACTCATGCGCGGACCAATGGAGTCATTAGTGTACTGAAGGCCCATCATCAGCCCTTTGCGACGGACTTCTATCAGAAGGTCAGGATATTTTTTCAAAAATGCGTCAAAACCCTGCTGAAAGCGATCACCCATCAGAGCGGCATGCTCAGGCACCTTGTTTCTTGTGAGGTAGTCAATGACGGCAAGCCCTACAATACATCCCAGGTCTGATCCGCCGAAAGTTGAAAGGTGGGTAAATGCATGTGTCATCACAAAGTCATTGAGCTCTTCCCGATAGATGGTGGCGGATATTGGGTAGAGAGCACCGCTGAGGGACTTGGCAATTGTCATGATATCAGGCACGACGCCGGTATGTTCGCAGCAGAACATTTTTCCGGTTCGGCCGAAACCGGTCTGTATTTCATCAAAGATTAGCAGAATGTCGTTTTCATCACAAAGCTCCCTCAGGCCTTTCATATATTCTTCGGTGGCCGGAAAGATTCCGCCTTCCCCCTGAACCGGTTCGATCATTATAGCTGCGGTTTTGTCTGTGATGGCAGCCTTTACGGCTTCAAGATCGTTAAAGGGGACCTGTGCAAAACCCGGCACCATGGGAAAGAAGGGTTTTTTATATTCGTCCCGCCCAATGGCGGCAAGGGAAAAGCCGGTATGGCCGTGATAGGCTTTTACGGTTGAAATGATATCTGTGTTTAGTGTAAATCCGCGTGCGAGTTTTATGGCAAAATCATTGGCTTCACCACCGCCGCATCCGAACATGACATACTGCAGGTCGCCGGGTGTGATTTCCGCCAGTTTTTTTGCAAGCGCAGCTTTTTGCCGGCTGCACATCAGGAACCCGCCGAGGTCGTAATCATCCAGGGCGTTTTTTAAAGCTTCGACAATTTCAGGATTTCTGCGGCCCACATTGAATGATCCTGCAGAAGTGATACAGTCGATATATTTTTTACCGGTAATATCCCAGACTAACGCGCCCTCACGTTTTCCTTCAATGATATCCAGCCCGGCATTTTTCAAAACACGCGCTTTTTGTGGGTTAACAAAACTTGCAAAATCCGCTAAGGCCTGTTTTTTAATGGCTTCAAGTTCATTTGATGACATGGTCGCCTCCTGTGATTCGTATTTGTTGCAATCTGTTAAATTGTTTTTGGGTGTTCTGCCTTGACATCTGATTTTACCTCGACATCTGATTTTATGTCTGGTTTTATGTCTGGTTTTATATCTGGTTTGACGTCTGGTTTTACATCTGGTTTATGTTCTGATTTATGTTCTGGTTTGTTTTCTGACGGGAAACGTTTTTCCTTAAGTTCCAGCCTCTTTTTAAGCCTGTTTTCAAGTGTTACGAGTGCTTGTTCAAGGGATATATCCATTACAGCGATGTCTCCCTGGCTGACAATCAGGCGTTTTAATTCAGGTATTTTAAGGCTGGTGTCTGAACTTAAATAGACCGGCTGAATATACAGCATAAAGTTTCCAACAGGCAGGATGATCATCCTGCCGCGTATCACTTCCGAGCCGGCCTGGTCCCAGAGGGTTAGCTGTTGAGAGATTTCGGTATCCTGGTCAATCAGTGTATTAATCTGTGACGGACCAAAAACCTGCTTTCCTTTTGGAAAGCTGTACATGAATATTTTTCCATAGTTGTCCCCGTCACATCCTGCAATAGCAAGTGCCCTCAAATTGCTGCGGCCTGAAGGACTGAGAGGGCTCAACAAAAGGAACTCGTCGGTTTTTTTGTCTAAAATGTTAAGGGTCAGATAATAGGGCTTTGAGGGAACAACCTCATCACCTTTCACTAATTTAGGGACATCCCAGCTGTCAGCCCTGCGGTAAAATATTTCAGGATCAGTCTGGTGGTATTCACCATACACATTGAGCTGCACTTCGAAGAGATCTCTCGGATACCTGATATGTGTCTTCAGTTCTGAAGGCATCTCATCTATGGGCTTTAGAAGACCGGGATATATTTTGCCGTATGCCTTGATGATCGGTTCATCAGGTGACGTTACATAATAATCGATGTTTCCATTGTATGCATCCACGATAATTTTAACAGAGCCCCGTACGTAGTTGTACTGTTCGTTGTAATGCCGGACATTCGGATAAGAGCCGGATATGGTATAGGCATCCTGTATCCAGAAGAGACCATTTGAGGTAACAACTAAATACGGGTCGCTGTCCAAAAGGAAAAACGGTGTAACGGTTTTGATGCGGTCAATAATATTTCTCTTGAAAAGTATCCTGCTGGCATCGTTTGTTTTGGATGTATAAAAGATATTGCGTTCATTGAAATAGACCCAAAAAAGAAGTTTGCGGAAGTAAGAGGAGACCTGTATGCCGCCGTTGCCTTTATAATCAGACATAACATTCTTTTCATTGTCAAGGTGATCTATTTCACCATTATCGTTGGGCACAATCGCATATTCGTACTGGCCTAATCCAAAGTATATGCCGGGCTGCTTCACTTCAAAACCAAAATGCGAGTTGACCGGCATATCATGGATAAACCAGGTCATAGACTCATCACCATCCTGGGCAGCGGGTGTCATTACAACTCCATAACCGTGTGTATACTGCAGGTGCCTGTTCGGCCAGCTTCCTGCAAAATCCGGAAGATTGCCTGTATCCAACTCCCTGGCGCCCAAATAGACCTGTTGATAACGACCGGAAACCGTATACCTGTCAACGTCAACGCTCGGGAACTCGTAATAAGGATGTATGCCCTGAAGCTGCTTATAAACATCGTCTAAAAGATTTCTGTCCCATACCGGAATATTTCTCAGCCTGTCCATAACATCGCTGCCTGTCAGGTTGTATCCGTGTGAGCTGGCCGGGTATTGGAAAGTTTTAACTTCGTCAATACCGTATGCATTAAGGGTGGCGTTGATATTTGCCTTCATGTATGGTTTTTCCAGGGTCATTTCATTTGGCTTTATATAATATTTGTCTGCAAGTTCCGGAATATATTTAGAATGGATGCCCCATATGGCAGTCAGGAAGCCTGCGATGGTAAAGATTACGATTTTCAGGCCTTTTTTTCCGGTTGCGTAGATGATTAAGGCAAAAGATGTAGCGGCCAGGAAAATAACGGCCATCCAGATGAACGGGAGTGTGATCCACATCTCTGAGATGCCCGGGCCGAAAAAGAGAGGTTCATGGCTTGTTGTATACAAAAGGGCATAACGCTTAAGAATATAACCCCACATTAGAAGTGCGGTGGTGACAGCAAAAAGAATCGCCGTGTGTGCTTTGGCGCCTCCTGTCATTTTCCGGTCTTTGCTGCCGGTGAGCCGGTTTTCAAAAAAATAGAGGAGCGCTATTATCAGAAAAAGCAGCAGAAAAGCCAAAAACAGTTTGCTTTGTACCAGCGTATAAATGGGATATGAAAACAGATAATACCCGATATCTTTTCCAAACAACGGATCAGCGATACCGGTATTTTGTCCGAATATAAAGAGCAGTGCTTTTTCCCACTCTTCATAAAACGGTATGGCTATCAACAGGGCAAGTATCAGGGAAACAGGAATATACAACTTGCCGGAGCCGGCCTTAATCAACTTCATCAGTCTGCCGGGTTGCTTTTCATTTTTTTCTTCTGTCTTATTGCTGAAGAGACGTGGTGCCAGCTTGAAATTAATGATAAAAATAAAAAAGAAGAGTATGGCAACGCCGGAGAATACAGCATACCGATAAAGGAGCCTTTGAATAAAAAACCCTTTGTATCCCAGTGAGTCAAACCACAATAGATCCACGAAAAAATCGAGGAACCTGAATGTTAGAGCCAGATAACCGAAGAGAAATATATGAAAAATTACAATAAAGATGATAAGCCATTTTTTTAGATTTTTCATTGAGTATCCTTTGATAGGAATTTATTATTTTTTCTTTTGTTTTAGTTTCTTGCCGCCATTTTTTTTAAGCAGCAAAATCGCTCTTTTGACAACTTCAGACGCACTTTCGCCGGTTTTTTCCCTTTCTGCTTCAAGAACATCATAAACATGCTGATCCAGGGTTATCGGCATGGTTACTTCCGCTTCATTCACCTGCTTGCCGTTTTTCCATTCACCGTTAAAGTAGGTGCCGCTGGGCCACTTGTACATGCCTTTTCCGTGCTGCATCCCTTTTTCCCATTCGCCCTTGTAATATGAACCGTCAGATCCATAAAAAACGCCCATTCCCCATCTTTCATCTTCCTTCCATTCGCCCTCATAGTGAGCACTGTTTGACCATTTGTACATACCATTACCATGGCGCATGCCGTCTTTCCACTCACCTTCATAATAGGCGCCGTCCGGGCGGTTCAATGTTCCCCAGCCGTTCCTTTTCCCCTCTGTCCAGCTGCCGGAGAAAACATCACCGCTGAACCATGTATAAGTGCCCTCGCCGTGCTGCCGGCCGTTTTTGAACTCCCCGTCATACGAATCCCGGCCCGAGGCCCTTCCTTTTCCATGAGCAAGACCGTCTTCACAGCCTCCCTCATAGGTGTCAGCTATATCTTCATCAAGAACTTTGCAATTGTCTGTTTCAGCATTAACATAACCGGCAACAGATAGAAGCATCATTGCTGAAAACATAATACACCGAACTGAAAACATGGCGACTCCTTAAAGCGAATAATAAAATTAGATTATAGTCTAATAACATATTTTGAAATGTTTTCAAAAAAAAATTGCAAAAAATCAAATAATAAGGATAAACAGGTATATTAAAGGAGAATAAAACCAAAAATAAAACAATGGAAAATAAAGCAATGGAAAATAAAATCAGAATAGGTGCGCTCATATCGGGTGGAGGTACAAATCTCCAGGCTGTCATCGATTCCTGTGAATCAGGGGAAATTAACGGCAGCATAGTTTTTATCGGTACTGATAATCCAAAGGCAAAAGGGCTTCAAAGAGCTAAAAAGCATGGCATACCGTCTTTTATCGTAGATTACACATCCATTATCAGAAGCTATAAAACATTACCCGAAAAGGTGAAAATGCCTTCTGATTTTGACTTTCAAGACATCCTTAAGAAACAGTCGATCTTTTCAGACAAAGATAATCCGGAGAGGATAAAGGCTTTTCTATATACAAGGGCAGCGGCTGAAGCAGGTATTCTTGATAAAATCAAAGACTATCCTTTTGATCTTCTTATACTTGCCGGTTTCATGCGAAACCTCACCCCCTATTTTATTGACAGCGTTAACACAACTCCCGGTAAACCGAAAATTATGAATATACACCCGGCGCTTTTACCGTCTTTTCCGGGTGTTGACGGATACGGTGACACGTTCAGGTATGGGTGCAAAGTGGGCGGATGCACGGTTCATTTTATCGATTACGGAGAGGATTCCGGACCTATTATCGGACAGAGAGCCTTTGACATCACAAAAGAGGATACGCTGGACACCATAAAGGAAAAAGGGCTGAAACTTGAATGGGAGCTCTACCCTGAATGTATAAGGCTATTTTCAGAGGGTCGGCTGAAAATCTTAAAAAAAATCCACACACTGGAGAGTGGAAAACAGTATAAGAGAACCGTAGCGGACATTGTTTAATTTTTTATGAAATTGTCATGTTTAATCCTTTAAATGGGTAACACTGGCAACTTGTTGCCGGTGCCCGAAGGGCCGGAAGAGCATTTTCAGCTTCTTGTGCTTGCGCACCCAGACAACGAGTACTGCTACGTTAAGTGTTGACTTTTATTTAAAGCCATTATATATTGCCAGCATGAAACCTATAGATCTAAAAAAATGTCGGCAAAGGCTTCAGGAATACCTGAATGATTTAT
>JAFDJC010000031.1 GCA_019307665.1 Deltaproteobacteria bacterium
AGGGGTATCAAGACAGATGCTGCATGCATGGCAGCTTGGCATAATACATCCAGGAACCGGAAAACAGATGGTTTTTGAAGCCCCTGTTCCGGATGATATGACAGATGTTATCGAAGGTTTTAGAGCCCAAAGCAAGACTTGATTTTTTACTTCTCCCTGCCCCCTGACAACTGCCACATGCACCCTGTGAACGTTTACTTATCTTCTGATTCTTTTTTTCAATTCTTTAATGAGAGCCGCACAAACCTGGTTCGCATCCGCCACAACGGCCACATCGGCTATTTTCATCATGGAAGCCTCCGGATTTTTATTGACGGCAATGATGAACTTTGCATCTTCTATTGCGGCAGTATGTTGAATTGCCCCGCTGATGCCGAATGAAAAAAGAACCTGGGGCTTTATTTGTCTGCCCGCCTGACCTACCAGAGAATCATGGGTGGTCCACTTTGAGTAAACCACCGGACGAGTCGCCCCGACTTCACCGTCTAAAATCCCTGCCAGCTCAAACAGTTTTTTAAATTTCTTCTTGCTGCCCATGCCACGTCCACCGCATACGACAATTCGCGCGTTTTCTATTTTTTGAGTACGCCTGGGTTCATGTTTTGAACTTATCAATCGGACCCGGTCTTTGGGTAGATTTTTCGGTAGCGGAACGTTAACAATTTCACCGGTCACTTCATAATCATGAGGCAATTCTTTGAATACACCGGGCCTGACGGTGGCCATCTGCGGCCTGTGCTCAGGAGTGATTATTTTTGCCAGCAGGTTGCCTCCAAAAGAAGGAGCGGTCTGTACAAGCAGTCCGTCATTATTGATTTCAAGATCTATGCAGTCTGCTGTCAGGCCTGTATTAAGCCTTTTTGCAACGCGGGGCGCAAATTCCCTGCCAAAACATGTTGCGCCAATTAGTATGGTTTCAGGCCCATGCTCCGATGCAAGCCTTTTCATCAATTCGACATATGTATCTATTCTATAACTTTTTAACGAAGCATGGTCGATCACATAGACTTTTTGTGCACCATGGGCAATGTATTCGTTTACGTATTCGTCGACATCGCTGCCGAAAACGATGGCACATACACGGCCTTTTGTTCTTAATGCCAGTTCAGATGCTTTTGCAAGGAGCTGGAGCGTTACGCGATTCCTGAAGTAGTTTCGATAATCCCCGAATACCCAAATGTCTTTACCCGCTTTATTCATCATCAATCATTGTGCTCATGTGTTTTAAGGTCTTTTTCCATTGCACCACCGATTTTGTCACCATATGTTTCAAAAATATCTTCTACAATTTTTTTAACCGCGCCTTTAATGACGATATTTTCTTTATTAGCAGTGGGTGAAAATACATCTAATATTTTTGTTGGAGAGGCTTTGATTCCAATTAATTTACGGTCCAAGCCCAGACTGTCGGCATCCAGGGTTTTGATATCATCCCTGTTAAAAGCATCCTCCAGGCCACCAAGGGATGCATAGCGCGGATGAAAGTTTCCTGTTGTAACCGTCACAAGACCTGGAAGATCCATTTCCAGGGTTTCCAGAAAATCATCTGCCAAACGTTTAATGCGTATTGTTCTATTTTTAATTTCCAGGTTTTCGATGTAGGCAGCACCCGGTATGTCAAGCTCCTCGGCAAGCTGAGGTCCTACCTGGGCAGTTTCACTGTCACTCGTCTGGCTTCCACATAAAATCAGATCAAAATCAGGGCATTCCTTTTTTATCGCCCTTGAAAGAATAAGTGAAGTGACAAGGGTGTCCGCTCCTGCCATACGTTTATCGGTTAGGAGGATGCCCTGGTCTGCACCAAGCGTCAGGGCCTCATAAAGGACTTCACCTGCCATAGTCGGGCCCATCGTCAAGGCGGTGATATGGGCGTCGTGTTTATGTTTTAACTGCAAGGCTGCTTCAAGCGCATGTTT
The DNA here is from genome assembly GCA_019307665.1 of Deltaproteobacteria bacterium. Classification (GTDB taxonomy): domain Bacteria; phylum Desulfobacterota; class Desulfobacteria; order Desulfobacterales; family SURF-7; genus JAFDJC01. The sequence goes on from JAFDJC010000031.1 coordinate 1,917, forward strand.
GCAGGCAGGATTCATCATGCCTTCTGCAATCTCTCGCTTTAGGGTGCCGGTACGCGCATCCCATGGTAATTCGGAAACCATGGGTACCTGTTTGATACAAACTATTAGTTTTAACATAGTTTTTTTTTGCCAGACTGTGACATCCATTATGTCGGTTTTGAAAGCACATGACGTGATATTACCATACGTTGAACTTCGCTGGTGCCTTCATAAATTTCGGTAACCTTAGCGTCACGGAAAAACCGTTCCACATCATATTCCTTGCTGTAGCCATACCCTCCGTGAATCTGAACCGCAAGGCCGGTAACACGCGATGCAGTGGTGCTGCAGTATAATTTTGCCTTTGCCGCATCGGGGCCGAACTCTTTTCCTGAGTCTTTATACGCACATGCTTTGTAAAGCAGAAGACGGGCAGCATCGATTTCCGTTGCCATGTCGGCCAGATAGTTTTGAATCGTCTGGAAAGAAGAAATGGGTCTCTTGAACTGCTGCCTTTCTTTGGCGTATTTGACTGAAGCTTCAAATGCCGACTGAGCAATGCCAAGGGCCTGGGCAGCAATTCCAATTCGTCCGGTATTGAGTGCGGCAAGTCCGATTTTAAGTCCTTCCCCCCTCCGGCCCAAAAGGTTGTTTTTCGGGACACGACAATCTTCGAAAAAGAGAGATGAAACCTGGTTGGCCCTCATGCCGCAAAGATCTTCTATCTCACCCACTGAGAATCCGGGTGTCTGTTTTTCAACGATGAAAACGCTTGCAGCTTTTCTGGGGTTTTCCGGGTTGGTAACTGCAAAGATAAGGGCTGATCCGCAAACCCCGCCGTTGGTAACGAAAATTTTTGTACCATTGATGATATATTCTTCGTTATCCAATACTGCATTAGTTTCTACTCCGCCTGCATCTGAACCGGCATTTGCCTCTGTTAAACAAAAGGCGCCTATTTGTTCTCCGCTGGATAGAGACGGCAAAAAACGTTTTTTCTGTTCTTCTGTACCAAAGAGTACGATCGGATATGTGCCCACACTGTTGTGGACAGTTATGCAAAGCCCCATGGCCGCGCTTACTCGGGATATTTCTTCGATGGTTATGGCATAGCTGATACTGTCAAGTTCGACACCGCCGTATTTTTTCGGGACTTGCAGGCCGAAAAAATTCAGAGGCCTCATTTTCTCAACAACTTCCCATGGAAATCTTGCATCCCGGTCTATTTCATGCGCAATGGGACCGAGTTCCGCTTCGACAAATTCGCGGACAGTTTTTCGAACCAGCTTATGTTTCATGCATGGGTTAAAATCCAAACCATATCTCCAGCTTGCCGATGACAACAATCACTAATATTTTAACGTGTTTTATTTCAGAGGAAAGCGGTTGATGTCAAGAGGAAAAGGAGAGGGGACAAATTTCCTTTTGATGCCTTATGATGTAAATATAAGTCAAATCCGGTCTTGATTACAATATAAAACACTTGACCGAATAAAACGTATTGTGTTAAAAATGTCGAATCTGTTTGCTTTAATTCTTTGAAAGTCCGGTTTTCGTCTAAGCCAATTTATTACGAGTTGACAATGCGCCGACGTAGCTCAGGTGGCAGAGCAGCTGATTCGTAATCAGCAGGTCAGCGGTTCGAGTCCGCTCGTCGGCTCCAATGAAGGGAATAAATGATTCTTAACGCATCCACCATAGGCAACTCAAGCCAGACGTCCCAACCTCTTTACAACAGCAGAATTATGAATACTTTTGTCGAATACCTCGACAAGTGCTATCCCTCTGTTAAGATAAATGATGTTTTTGAATATGCAGACATTACAAAATATGAGGTAGATGACAGCGGACACTGGTTTTCACAGCGTCAGGCCGATCGTTTTCATGAAATAATTGTTGAAAAAACAGGAAATGAAAACATTGCAAGGGATGCTGGCCGTTATATTACATCGGCAGCAAAAATTGGTCCACTCAGAAAGTTTGCACTGGGGATGATCAACCCGGCAAACGTATACCTGATGATCGGCAGGCTTTCCAGGGCAGTGTCGCGGGGCGCTATTATAAGCTCAAAAAAACTATCGCCCAACAAGGTGGAAATCATATCAACACCAACGGTTGGAACTGACGAAAAACCCTATCAGTGTGAAAACCGGCTCGGAACCATTGAGTCTCTTTCAAAATTGTTTACCGATGAGTTTGCCGATGTCGAGCATCCATCTTGTATCCATAGGGGCGATGATTGCTGTAGATATCTGGTTTCATGGAAAAAGACGCAGTCTTATCGATGGAGGAAGGCCTGTAATATTTTCATGATAAGTGGTCTTATCGTATCGACAGGGCTCTCTTTGACGATAAAGCCTGGGTCCCTGCCTCTATTCCTGACACCATTCCTGTTTTTAAGCCTTTTATTATTCCTATATGCTGAATATCTTCAAAAAAAGGCGCTTGAAAAAATTATTTATGATCAAGGGGATGTTGCCAAGGAACTTATAGATGAAATAAACACTCATCACAGCAATGCGGTTCTGGTGCAGGAGGTTGGCCGGGCTATTTCAACTGTTATGGATATAGACAAAGTAATTGAAGGCGTTCTGAAGTTAATAGAGAAGCATCTTAATTTTGATCGCGGCATGATAATGATTGCAGATGATGAAAATACATTTCTGAGATTCAAGACAGGATATGGATATAGTGAAGACGAGGAGAAGGTACTTAAAGATATTGAATTTAGAATTGATGATGCTGATTCTGTGGAAGCCCTGGTTAAGTCTTTCAAAAAAAGGGAACCTTTTGTCGCGAATTCTCCTTTGGAAATAAAGAATAACTTTTCAAAACAGAATGGTTTTAAATTGGTCGAAAAAATGGGCATTGAATCGTTTGTTTGTGTGCCGATTGCATATAAGGAAGAGCCACTTGGCCTGCTTTTCGTGGAAAATATACGGTATAAAAAGCAGCTTGTCCAAAGTGAAATAAACCTTCTTGAAGGGATTGCTTCCCAGACAGCCGTGAGCATAGTAAATGCCACGTCTTTTCAAAGGATTCAAGAGAACGAGGAGAAATACCGGCTTCTTGCAGAGAATGCTACAGACGTTATATGGGTGCTTGATATGGACTTGCAGAAATATACATACGTCAGTCCTGCTATAACGAAACTTATAGGCTATAAACCGGTTGAAATTATGGCTTTCAATCTGGAAGAGAGCCTGCCATTATTTTCACCTGAAATTACTGTTGCGACTATTAATAAGATGCTGGAAAAAGCAGCTGAAAGTAATGAGGAATCTTCAAATACCTGGACAATGGAGCTGGAGATTCCCTGCAAAGACGGTTCAAATGTATTTACTGAAACTTCGGTGAGCCTTTTAGACGATCCGGAAGGGACAAAACCAAAGCTGCTAGGTATCACAAGGGATATATCTGAACGGAAAAAAGCGGATAAGGAAAGGCAACAGCTTGAATCGCAGCTTCAGCAGTCCCAGAAAATGGAATCAATCGGAACACTTGCAGGCGGTATCGCACATGATTTTAACAATATCCTTGGCATAATACTCGGAAATACAGAAATGTCTCTGAAAGATATTCCTGACGGCAACAGGGCAAAGCAAACTTTGGAGGAAGTCCGAGATGCAAGTCTGAGAGCAAAGGACATGATCCAGCAACTACTGAGCTTTGGCCGAAAATCTGATTATGTGCGAAAACCCCTTAAAATTATCCCTGATATTAATGAATCACTTAAATTTTTAAGATCTTCAATACCGAGAAGTGTGAAAATTAAAAAAATATTTCCTGAAGATTCATATACAATCCTTGCCGACCAGACTCAAATTCATCAGATTATGATTAACCTTTGTTCAAATGCCTTTGATGCCATGGAGGAAGACGGCGGATTATTAACGGTTCAGCTTGCGGATGAAAATATCTATCAGTGGTCCATGAAGTCCGCAAACCGCCTTGCTCCCGGGCAATATGTTAAACTGTCGATTATTGATACCGGTCATGGCATGTCAAGTGACACGATCAAAAGAATTTTTGAACCATATTTTACAACCAAAGATGTGGGAAAAGGTACAGGAATGGGGCTGGCAGTTGTTCATGGTATTGTTGAGAAATATGGAGGACATATTTCCGTTGAAAGTGAAATAGGAAAAGGCACTGTGTTTAACCTGTGGCTTCCTGCGGTTGACAAGTTGGAAGAGAAGCCTGAACCCTTTGCCGAAAAAATTCTTCCCAGAGGAACTGAGCACATACTTTATGTGGATGATGAAGAATCAATGGCAAGGATGGGGCAGATGGTGCTGGAACGACTTGATTATCAGGTAAAAATAGCAACAGGCCCTGCCGAGGCCCTCGATTTGCTGCAGAATAATCCTGAGAGTCTTTTTAAACTTGTGGTTACCGATTTCTCAATGCCGGGTATGACCGGTAGGAAACTCGCGGAACATATCTTTTCGATCAACCCTGATTTACCTGTAATTCTCTGCACCGGTTTTTCAGAACAGTATATCGAAAAAGGTGTCAGTAAGACCAATATACAAAAATGCCTGGAAAAACCCTTCAACATGAGCGAACTGGCAAGTGCCGTCAGGGAAGTACTTGATTCCCAAAAACCTGACTCCGCAGAATAAGCTTGTTCTTCACTACTTTTCCCTGCTGATATCAGCCTCTTCAAAAGTTGCCATTTTTTATTGTATACGAGAAAAGATTTGAGTTTTTGGTCATTTTTGTTAGTAGTATAACCTTGAGGAGAATTTAAGGAAATATTCGACAATAGTTTCAAAATCAAAATAAAGGAAAGGAAGAATCATGTTTAAAACAGCTTTGACGGAAAAACTGGGGATAAAACACCCGATTGTTGGTGGAACCATGATGTCTATTTCAACTGCGGATTTTGTTGCAGACATTTCAAATGCCGGTGGATTGGGTATTCTGGCATCAGCTATTTACCAGTCACGCGAAGAGTTTGCAGAAGCCATAGACAGGATAAATGAACGGACGGATAAACCATTTGCCGTAAATATTAACCTGTTTCCGAGCATGCGTCCCATAGACAATGATGATTATGTGGATGTACTGGTTGAAAAAGGGGTCAAGATTGTTGAAACGTCAGGCCACTCCGCTCCTGTTGAACTGTGCGAGAGGTTTAAAAATGCAGGAATGACCTGGATACATAAATGCGTGGGGATAAGATATGCACAGAAGGTTGAAAAGATGGGCGCGGATATGGTGACGGTTGTGGGTTATGAAAACGGCGGTGCCACGGGTAGGCTAGATATTGGAACAATTGTACTGATTCCTGCGGTTAAGGATGCTGTGAACCTTCCGGTTATCGGGGGAGGGGGAGTTTCGGACGGCAGGGGCTTGGCTGCTGTATTGTCTTTGGGCGCAGCAGGCGTGATCATAGGTACACGATTGATGATGACCAAGGAATGCCCCATTCATGACAATCTGAAAAAAGCACTGATCGATGCCACGGAACTTGATACCATGCTCGTTATGCGCTCCATTGGAGCTACTCACCGCGTCTGGACAAATCAAGCGGCAAAAACATGTGCTGAAAAAGAGGCGACCGGCGCTGATCTTGCAGAACTTTTGACAGTTATTTCCGGTGATAATACAAGGAGACTTTATGGAGAAGGTGAGCTTGATGCCGGCATAGTAGCCTTGGGTCAGGGAGTGGGGCTTAATCATGACATTCCGACCCTTAAGGAACTTTTCGACCGAATGATTGGAGAAGCCGAAGAAGCGTTAAACCGGTTTCAGAACTAAGAAAGGTTATGGAAGCCAAAAAAGCAGAGCTTTTTGCCATACTTGAACGGTTTGATTCGCTTCTCGTGGCCTTTTCAGGCGGTATTGACAGCACCCTGCTGCTGGCTGCAGCCAGGGAAGTTTTAATGGACCGTGTGACATGTGCGACGGCGATATCGGCTGTGTGCAGCAAACGGGAGGCGGATAATGCGGCAGAACTTGCAAAACAGCTGGGAGTAAATCATATCATAAGCCATCCGGGTATCATGGATGATGGCGAGTTTTTGAAAAATACAAGGGAGCGTTGTCGCATATGCAAACAGATTATCTTCTCTGACTTTAGAAAAATATCAGATAAACTTGGCATTAAAGAGATCGCCCATGGCGTGAATATGGATGATTTTAATGACTACAGGCCGGGTATTGCAGCTGCAAAGGAAATGGGAATACGTGCCCCGCTCGCGGAGGCCGGTTTTGACAAACAAATGATAAGGACCCTGGCGAAACATATGTCGCTGCCCAACTGGGACAAACCGGCCATGGCTTGCCTGGCAACAAGAATTCCATTCGGTACGCCTATTAATGTCAATCTCCTGAAAATGATAGAAAAGGCCGAGGCTGTCCTTCTGGCTTCCGGTTTCCGAACCTGCAGGGTAAGGCATCATGGCGATGTCGCTAGGATCGAGATTGATCAAAAAGGATTTGAAAAAATAATTGACCAGGACGTCCGGGAACACATTACAAAACAGCTAAAAGCACTCGGTTTTCTTTATGTTTCTATCGATCTTCAGGGTTATGTCCAGGGGAGTTTGAACCCGGTTATTTAGCAGGGGGCCGGTTAGCGTACCTTTCGTTTTGGGCAATGTTTTTCATGCCCAAAAGCGTTTCATAAGGGATTTCCCTGCTGAAAATGTTGGCAATGATGCCTGGTATGGACCCGCCGGGATAGGCTTTTATGAAAAATGTTACCATTGTATGGTCGTTGTCGATGTACTTTAAAACAAACCCGCCTTCCATTTTCATTCTTATAAGGTCATCTTTTACCGGAACCCTTTGATCATCAATGGAATGAAAGTTTACCGAATAGTAACCGTTTTTTCTGTCGAAATCAGCTTTTGCCTTCATGGCTGTATCCCTGTCGTTCAAAGGCCAGGGCAAGCCCTGAACAAAATAAAAGATATAGTTGTTGCTGTCTATTTCTTCAATAATCGGGGACGCTTTGCAACCGCTCATCCATAGAGGGAAGGCCGGTATGTCACGAAGTACCATTTCCAGTACATCTATGTTGACATTGATAACCGCAATCCCTTTAAATTCATCAAAGACAGAGTTTTTAACCGGTTTTGTATAAACAGTCACCCCGTTTTTATCCAGGATAAGTTGCCAGCTGCTTTCTGCTGCTGTAACCGGGCAGCATAACAACAGTATAATGGTGCTGATGATGAACAGAGTTGCTTTGTTTGTCAAAATAATAACCTGAATTATAACTAGTTAATCTTCATTTTTTAGAGTAGGAATAGATATCAGTTTTTAAAATACAATTTCAAGCATAAAGGCACATTTTTTATTGTTATTCATGAGAAACAAGAATAAGAGTTAGTTGAATTTTTTTCCAAAGCTTTGTTTAAGTACGTCAAATTGAATTATGATGAGGTGGTAAATGAAAAAACCGGTTTTTAATAAAAAATATTTTTTAAGGGAAATATTTGGATTATTTATTGCATTGATGATGTTATGCTCTTTTTTTTCCTGTGGTTTCAATGCGCCAATGCCGGAATACAAATATCAGCGTAACTGTTACTCTGTAAGTGTAGCTGACGGTCCTGAGGATTTTGTTCTTGATAAATGGCATGACTCTCCCAGACTGCTGATTTCTTCACATGAGAGAAGGGAGCCTGCGCCGTCAGGTGATATTTACTATTTTATTCTTAAAACCGGCTATTCGTCATCTTTAAAAAGAATAGGGGAACCGGAATCACTGTCTGCTTTTAAGCCGCATGGCATGGATATACGCCGGACTAATGGGAAAACATTGTTATATGTGATTCTTCATGACCCCTACAGTCAATCAAGGCAGGATGAAAACGCCATTGCCGTTTATGAGGTAATGGATAATGAGCTGAAGTTTGAAGCGCTTCTTGAAGACAAAATCCATCTTTGGTCACCCAACGACCTGTCCGTTCTTCCAAGTGGTGAAATTTATGCAACCAACGATAAGCGGGGCATGATTGACGTCTATTTTAAAAGAGAAACTTCCGAAGTTGTGTATTATTCGCCGGAGCAGAAAAAATGGTCTGTGGTTGCTTCGGGCCTGTCATATGCTAACGGTATTTTTGCCAGGGATAGCAAAGTCTTTGTCACGGCAACCAGAAGTGACTGCCTGATGGAATATCAGCGCAATGATGACGGTACTCTTGGAAAAGGGAGGAAACTCCTGGAGTTTAAAGGACCGGATAATATCATGCCGTTTAAAAGCTATTTGCTGGTGGTGGTACACTTTGATGATATCGCTTTTCTACGGCATGAAATGGACAAGGAAAAGCATTCTCCTTCGGTGGTTTTTTTGATAAATCCGGATGAAGATGAACCTGAGAAGCATATGAAGGCGATATATGTTGATGATGGGAGTCAGATCAGCGCTGCTTCCACAGCGTTTGTCTGGGATGACAAGCTATATATTTCCCAGGTATTTAATTCAGAAATAGTAATTTGTGAGGCAGGTGATATAGAAAAAATAATGGAATAACAGCCCTTTATAGTATTGATAATGATATGAAACTTATAGTACCTGAATTTATTTCATCAATTAAGCCGTATTCACCCGGAAAACCGATTGAGGAACTTGAAAGGGAATACGGTATTGAGGATTCAATAAAACTTGCATCCAATGAAAACCCCCTGGGCACATCTCCAAGAGCAGTTGCGGCGATCTCCAAAGCGCTGGGACAACTGAATCGATATCCTGAAGGCAGCGGATATTATCTAACTCAAAAACTGTCAGGCAGGTTAGGGGTAAAGCCGGAGAATATTGTTTTGGGAAACGGGTCCGATGAAGTTATCGGAATGCTGACACGGGCTTTTATAACCCCGGGAGATGAGGCTATTATGCCTTTCCCTTCATTTCTAATGTATGAAATAATGGTTAGAGCTTCAGGAGGGATTGCGGTTACGGCACCACTGACGGCATCTCTTTTTCCGGATTTGAACCTGATAAAAGAAAAGATAACTGAAAGAACACGGTTGATTTTTTTAACGCACCCAAACAATCCGACAGGGACTGCAATTGCAGCAGACGATTTCAAAAGATTTTTTAAGGCCGTACCTCCCGACATTATTGTTGTGGTTGATGAAGCGTATATTGAATTTGTCCGGGACAAAGACGTGCTCAACAGCGTAGATTTTGTGAAATCAGGGGGTATGGTGGTGACACTTCGGACTTTTTCCAAAGTATACGGCCTTGCCGGACTTAGAATTGGCTATGGTGTGATGCATGAACAGATTGCAGAGGTGCTTCACAGAATCCGACAGCCTTTCAATGCCAATTCGCTGGCTCAGGTTGCAGCGATTGCAGCCCTTGATGACGATGAATTTCTCAAAGAGACGTTAGCGCTTATACATTCGGGTATCAAATATTTATACAATGAGATTGAGCGTATCGGGCTTAAGTTTTTTCCTACACAAACTAATTTTTTGCTCATCGATATGGCAATGGATGCCGATGAAGTTTTTGAATGTATGCTTCGGAAAGGTGTGATTGTTAGATCTATGACATCTTATGGCTATCCGGAATATATCAGAGTCAATGCAGGCCTTGCTGAGGAAAATGAGCGGTTTGTCAGGGCTTTGGAGGATGTCATAATGGAAATGGGACGTTAGCAATGAGAAAACTTCTTATCACAATAGATGGGCCTGCAGGTGCAGGTAAAACAACCGTTAGCAGAATGCTTTCAGAACAGCTCGGTTATATATATGTCGATACAGGAGCCCTATACAGGGGGGTGGCGTTCGAGGTGATAAAAAAGGGTGTCAAATCGGATGATGCAGAGGGCCTCAGGACGCTTTGTGAGACTCTTGATCTTAAATTTGTTTTAGAACAGAAGAGCCTGTCCTTGATATCTAATGGGAAAAATATATCCGACCTCATACGAACCCCTGAAATTACTATGATGGCATCGGCAGTTTCAGCAAAACAGGTTGTAAGGGATTTTCTTTTTGACCTCCAGCGACAGCTCGGCAAAGATAAATGTGTTGTTTTTGAAGGTCGTGATATGGGTACTGTTGTTTTTCCTGATGCTGATGTGAAATTTTATCTTGATGCCGCAGCTGAGGACCGTGCCAAGAGACGTTATAACGAAATGAAAGATAAATCGACTCAGACACTTCACGAGATCGAAAAGGACATTCTAAAGCGTGATAAAGATGACAGTACACGGAATATCGCTCCGCTTAAACCGGCAAAAGATGCCATATTGATAGACTCGACACCACTTTCAGCCTCGGAAGTCGTTGATAACATGATGATATATGTAAAACAAATAGGCGAATCCTATTAATTGATAAAAAAAATAATTAATCATTGTTTTTTTTCAGCTCTTCTGATATTTGAGTTTGTTGTTTCGTTTTTGGAAGAAATCGAAACAAAAAAAATAGTGTAAGGGGGATTATTTGATTCATGGAAAACAATTCAAACGAAAATCTTAACGAAAACGAATCGCCTGATGCGGCAGAGCTTGCACAGTCCGGCTCTCAAACTGGAGACAGTAAAGCATCCGCCGTAGACAATCAGGCAACAGGCAGTGATTCAGCCGGCGAAGAAAGCATGGAAGAACTTATGAATCTCTATGAGGAAAGTATTAAGAGATTCGCAGAAGGTGAAGTTGTCAAAGGAAAAATAATTGCCGTTGACAAAGATCATGTTCTTGTTGACATCGGATATAAATCAGAAGGGCAGATTGCTATCGATGAATTCAAAGATGAAGATGGAAACATAAATGTCAATCTGAATGACGACGTAGAAGTCATGATCGAATTCTGGGATGAGGAAGATGAGAGCGTCGTGCTTTCCAAGGAAAAAGCGGCCAAGGTAAAAGTATGGGAAAAGATCAGGGAAACATACGATGCTGAAGATACCATAGATGGAGAAATTATAAGCCGTGTAAAAGGCGGTTTCTCAGTTGATGTCGGACTTCAGGCATTTCTGCCCGGTTCGCAGGCAGACCTGCGCCCCATTCGAAACCTCGATGAGCTTGTTGGTCAGACCTTGAAATTCAAAATTTTGAAATATAACAGGAAAAGAAACAACATTGTCCTTTCAAGACGTGTGATTCTGGAGAGTGAACGTGAGTCACAGAGATCCGCCACCCTGGAGGCCCTTAAAGAAGGCCAGATCATGGAAGGCATTGTTAAGAATATTACCGAATATGGTGTTTTTGTTGACCTGGGCGGCGTTGACGGCCTGCTTCATATCACCGATATTTCATGGGGTCGCGTCAAGCATCCGTCAGAACTTTTTTCAGTGGGAGATACTATTGACGTCAAGATTCTTTCGTTTGACCTGGAAAAAGAAAAAGTTTCGCTTGGCAAAAAACAGCTTACCGTCGATCCGTGGTCTACGGCCATGGAAAAATATGCCATTGGCTCACGTATTACAGGTGTCGTCGTCAGCTTGACCGATTACGGTGCATTTGTTGAGTTGGAAGAAGGGGTTGAAGGTTTGATTCATGTTTCGGAAATGTCCTGGACAAGGAAGGTCAGGCATCCTTCCAAGGTTGTTTCAGCGGGCGACACCATAGAGGCGGTTGTGCTGGATATGAAAGCTGAAAACAGGCGGATATCCTTGGGAATGAAACAGGCATATCCAAATCCGTGGGAAGTCATCAGTGATAAATATCCCATCGGAACGACCATAGAAGGCAAGATTAAAAATATTACCGATTTTGGACTTTTCATTGGTATTGATGATGATATTGACGGGTTGATTCACATCTCGGATATTTCATGGACAAAACGTATCAAGCATCCGAGCGAAATCTATAAAAAGGGAGATGTCGTTCAGGCCATTGTTCTTGATATCGACAAGGGCAACGAGCGATTCTCTCTCGGTGTTAAACAACTGTTGCCGGACCCATGGAAAACAGTGGGCGAGCGCTTTAAGGTCGGATCGGAAGTAACGGGAACCGTAACCAATATTACAGACTTTGGCGTTTTTATTGAGCTGGAGGAAGGTGTTGAAGGGCTTGTGCATGTTTCAGAAATCAGCAAGGAAAAAATAAAGACGCCGGTTGATATGTATAAAGTCGGTGATGAACTGACAGCAAAGGTCATGAATATCAACACCGAAGAAAGAAGGATCGGATTATCCATCAAAAGGCTTGCAATGGGTGATGATGAAAGCGTGCTGAAGGATTATCTGAGCAATATGAAATCGACAACATCTTCATTTGGTGAAATACTTCGAGAAAACCTTCAGGAAAAAATAAATGGCAAGCCTGTGGATGCTGAAGTAACCGAAGCGACTGAAGAGACCGAAGTTAGTGAAGAGGTCAGGGCAGCCGATCAGCCAAAAGAAACCGAAGAGACCGAAGTAACTGAAGAAGTTAAGGCAGCCGATCAGCCAAAAGAAACCGAAGAGACCGAAGTAACTGAAGAAGTTAAGGCAGCCGACCAAGCCGAAGAAACCGAAGCAACTGAAGAGGCTGAGGCGGCCGATCAGGCCTCAGAACCAGAAGAGGACCCAGACGAAAAATCTGAGGAAAAACCTGAGGAAAAACCTGAGGAAAAACCTGAGGAAAAACCTGAGGAAAAATCCGACGAATCGGATGACAAAGAGGCCGGTTAGCACTGAACTTTTCAGTTGATTCCAGATAGAGTACGAGCGCCGGAGAGTTTATTCTCCGGCGTTTAATTTTCAATGAGAGGGCGCCCATGTTTTCCAGAAGACATCCTTTTTTATTCTTTTTTCTTATTTTTTCTGCCATCATATCAGGTACCGTGCTGTTCGTGTCACTTCTTTTGGCCATTGGCACCAGCGGCACCGATTTTATTTCAGGGGATAAAGTGGGGGTCATCGAAATAAAGGGCGTTGTTGTTGAATCAAAAGATATTCTTCAGCAGATCAAAGAATACAGGGAAGATGAATCAATAAAGGCAGTGGTTTTGCGGATCAATTCTCCCGGCGGCGGGGTAGGGCCTTCCCAGGAAATATACCGTGAGGTCAGAAAAACAATTAAGGAAAAAAATGTCATCGCATCAATGGGGGCGGTTGCGGCATCAGGCGGCTACTATATTGCATCGGGAACAAGCGGAATTATTGCAAATCCCGGCACTGTAACCGGCAGCATCGGTGTGATAATGGGCTATACCAATTTTCAGGAGATTTTTAATAAGATCGGACTGAAACCTGTTGTTGTCAAAAGCGGGCAATTTAAGGACATGGGATCGCCTGTCAGGGAAATGACAAAAGAGGAAGAAAAAATCCTAACGGATTTCGTGAACAAAATTCATATGCAGTTTGTTAAGGATGTTTCAGAAGGAAGAAGTATGGACATGGAAAAGGTCAAATTGCTAGCCGATGGTCGTATTTATACCGGAGAAGAAGCCAAAACCATTGGACTCGTGGACCGGTTGGGCAATCTTGAAGATGCGGTGGAATGGGCCGGACGACTGGGGGGAATCGAAGGTGAGATTTCTACGGTCTATCCGAAAAAAGAAGAGATGCCGTTTCTTGAATACCTGACAGGCATGTCAATCCATCAGATATTTAAAAGCATTTTTCATTCGTCTTATTCATCATCAGTGTCTGCAGAATATATTTACCATCCCTAATCAAAAAGATATGCACCGATTTTTCCATAAAAATCGGTTGAGTCGAATTGTGTGCCTATCAGTGAATCATGGCTTATATTTCTGATGACAGCTTCCTTCTTGATGAAAGATTTCTCTTTGTCATTCAGGTGAAAGTCAACACAAAGCCTGTCGCCGATTCTGAATTCAGCTTTAACATGTGATTTGAATTTCAGGCCGGCACGTGAAAGATCCATAATCACAATATTCCCTTTTTCAATTTCGCTTGTTTCAAGAGAACGGCTGAAGATACCGGGAAGTGTAATCTCTTTTCTGCGATAACTTCTTCTTTCTAAAAGTACTTCACAAGAATGTCCGCACGGGCACTTGCAGTTCACCTTAACTTTTTTTTTAGTCTTTTTATATTTTTTAACATTTACAGTTTTTGATTTTTTGCATTTTGGACAGACAAACGATGCTTTGTCATCAAAAGTATATATTTTGTGCGTCATATTTTTATCCCATATAGCCTTTAATAAGAGAAATCGTACGATAAATAATAAATAAAAAATGCTGTAAGAACATTAAATAATGTATATAATAAAAATAAATCGCGAGTCAAACAAAATATCGTTAAAAATATTAAAAAGCGGCGGTGCCTAAAAGCACCATGGGTAGTTTTTGTCAAGGTGCAAACTTTCAGGACTTTTCCCAAAATTTTTTCATGTTCAAAAAAGAAATATCCGGCACTACATGGGTGGCCCAGACAACTTGTTGTCTGGGTGCGTAGCACAAGAAGCTTAAAATGCCAGCCAAATAACGATTTAAGACTAATGAACCTGATAAGAACCTATTCCTTCTTGCCCTTCGGGCACTGGCAACGAGTTGCCAGTGTTACCCATCATCTACAAATGATCAAAAAAAGGCTTTTTCACTTACAAATCCGG
>JAFDJC010000032.1 GCA_019307665.1 Deltaproteobacteria bacterium
CACTGTGGACACGGCCCTGAGACGACAATAGGACAGGAAAAGCGCTTCAATCCTTTTGTGGCCTCTTAAATTTTTTTTTATTTTACAGCCGGGGCAGTCTTTTAAAACCACTGTAAGGTTGCTTTGGGCGAAGATCAAAATCAATACCCTGATGTTTCAGTATATCATAGTATATCATAATTCGTCTGACATATCGAATCGTCTGTCCTCCCCTGCAATAACCGTATTTTGAGTCTTTATAGTATTTATGATTGCTTAGAAGAGAAAGAGCTTTTGAGAGCTCTGACCATTTTACAGGATCTAAGCCAAGCTTCCGGGCAAGGCGCTGAGCATCCCTTATATGTCCCTGACCAATATTATATGCACCAAGCGCTAAAAAAAGCCGGTCAGCGCCTTCCGCTTTATCGAACAGGTCATGGAGATTTCTTAAGTGTCTGACGCCTGCATGAATATTCTCATCCGGACTGAAAATATTCTTTACACCAAGGCTTTTTGCGGTTCTTCGGGTAAGCTGCATAAGTCCGTAGGCATTAGCACTGCTTTTTGCCCACTGTCGAAAATGTGATTCCTGATAGATTTGAGCGGCGATTAGGCGCCAGTCAAAACCGTGTTGTTTTGAAGCGCCTTTAATAATCTGCGCATATTTAGGCAGCCTTGATATCATTCTGCTGTGAAACGATTTAATATCTAAATAATTGAACCGATCAACACCGGAATAATACTTTTTGTATATTCGATCTGTGGTTCCGTCTTCTTTAATTGTTTGAAAAAAATCATTTATTTGGTCAAGCAATTCAGTAGCTTTCAAATTTACGGCCCAGGCCAAATGTTCTTCACCGCTGATCGTTTCACCGACACAAACCCCGGGGTAATAACGTCTTGCGAGTTTGGCGATATTTGTGTCGGCAATTGTAATATCAATTTGACCGCTTGCAACCTGCCTGATCAATTCTTCGGTCGGTATGTTCTCGAGAGTGACGATTTCAAAGTCGATTCCGGTTTTTTTGATTGCCTCCAGCCTTTCCTGGTAGGATGTTCCTTTTCTTACATATATTTTTTTACCGTCAAGGTCGGCGACCCCTCTTATATTACATTCATGTCGGCCAGTTATGATATGCTGATGAATCTTCATATATCCATTGGAAAATGCCACATGTTTTTTTCGTTTTGGCGTAACGGTAAAACTTGCTGCAACCACATGAGCTCTTCCATTTTTCAATGATGGGATCATTTCTTCCCATTTATCCGCAACCTTAATTTTTAGTTTTACTCCCAGGTAGTCTGCAAACGCCTTTGCGAGGTCAAATTCAAAGCCCATGGGTTCATCCTGGTAAAGATAGTAGCAGTGGGCATTGTTTCTTGTAAGAAATATGATTTCGCCGTCTTTTAAAATTTTATCAAGCGGAGCAGGCTTAAATATGTATTCTGATGATAGGAACAAAATGGAGGCGACAATTATAACCAGGAAAAAAATACTCAAAGCAATAATCGGTTGATCAAATATACTGTTTATTTTTTTTGAAAAATGCAACAGCAAGGGTCCTTGTGAGGTTATTCTTTTTTATATTTTATCCGTTCATGCAAGCACTGTCAAATACACTTTAAGCATACGCCTATATTAAAATTAGGACTGTTTTTGAGACAGCGTCTAATAACTGATTGTCAAAGATTTCGCCGCCTCTTAGCGAGTGCGGCTCTTCACTTTTTTATTTTCTTCCGCAATTCGGCAGCTTCTTTCTGCGCTTCAACGATTTGTGCTGGTGCCATTCTAGGTTCAATAATAGAGATGTTATATTTTGCTTTTTTATTCCCCTGTGCTGATGAAAGGTCATACAATATATATGCTTTTTTATAGTTCTGTGGTACCCCTTCTCCATGGTCATACATAAAGCCTAAATTGTTCTGCGCTTTCGCATGCCCACGCTCAGCAGCTTTCTCCAACCACTTCATTGCTTCAGCATAGTTCTGTGGTACACCATCACCATTTTTATACATGCTGCCTAAGCTATACTGTGCTTCGTCATATCCCTGCCCAGCAGCTTTCTTCCACCACCTCATAGCTTCAGTGTAGTTTTGTGGTATACCTTCACCTCTTTCATAAATGACGCCTAAGTTATACTGCGCAGAAGTATAACCCTGCGCAGCAGCTTTTTTATACCACTTTTCAGCTTCGGCGTAGTCCTGTGGTATGCCAATGCCTTTGGCATACATGAAGCCTAATCTGTTCTGAGCACCGGCATCTCCCTGTTTTGCTTTTTCTAAAAGCGCTTCTAAATCTTCAGAAAAAACGGTGCCGCTAAAAACAAACAAACAGGACAATAATAGCGCCGGAGTTAAAAATAATTTTTTAATCATGATTGCTCCTTTATGAATTTATCAATACAACTTTTATTGATAAAATTTGATTTATTCATTTCATATCATAGAAAAGTTATTTTATAAAACAACCAAGTAAAAATGTTATTGCGGTTTGAAGGTTCAAATGAAGCCTCCGGGTGGCCCCATATTGAAATTCACCAGTATTTAACAGAGTTTTTAAAATAAATTGCAGGTGTATAAAATCAATATTGTATTTTTATCCATTTCGACCGGACAAATCATGTGATATATAACCGGGCATTTCATTTGCTATGGAAACCGGACATGATAAAGAAAACCGGTTTTAAGCCTGCTGCCTTAAATCTGCATGGAAAAAATCGTTATAAAATGCAGGCTTGGACGAGAGGATTGTGAAATATGAAATGTTTTGAATATTGGATGAGGGGCGATTAAATGGCGTTGATGGGCATGAGAGAGGTGTGTTGGGGCTTTGGGGGGGCACCATTATTGGACGATCTGACATTTCAGATAGAAAAGGGGGAACGTGTTTGTTTGCTGGGGCGCAATGGTGTAGGGAAGTCGAGCATGTTAAAACTCTTTCATGGTGAAATTTTTCCTGATAAAGGCGAGATCTGGCGGCAGCAGGGAGTTACGGTCGCTATGCTAGAACAGGGCGTACCGCCGGGATGTGATGGTACGATATTTGATGTGGTGGCCGAAGGCCTCGGTGAAAAGGGGAAAGTAATCGTTGCGCATGCCCGGATTTGCAAAATACCTAAAGCTAAGCTAACCCGGGAGCTGGTTGCCCAAAGGGATAAATGGCAACGGTTGCTAGATGCGGAGGAGGACTGGTCACTCATCCGGCAGGTTGAGAATGTGTTGTCAAGAACCGGGCTTGATCCTGAAGCAAAATTCGTTGATCTTTCAGCCGGAATGAAACGGCGAACGCTTTTTGCCCGTGCGCTTGCCATGGAACCTGATATTTTGTTACTTGATGAGCCCACTAACCATCTTGATATTGATACCATCGTTTGGATGGAGGGCTTTGTCCAGCGTCACGTAAAAACCTTGCTATTTATCACTCATGATCGTGAATTCCTAAAAAAAATAGCCACTAGAATTATCGAACTGGACCGGGGACGTCTTTTTTCCTACCCGTGTGATTATCAGAACTACGTGAAGCGAAAGCAGGCTGCCTTAGATGCCGAAGAAAAACAGAATGGCGTATTCGACAAAAAATTATCGCAGGAGGAGACCTGGATTCGACAGGGTATAAAAGCGCGTCGAACGCGAAATGAAGGGCGTGTGAGAGCGCTGATTAAATTACGTGAGGCCTTTCAGGCACGGCGTAAACAAACAGGAAATGTTAAATTACAGGTTCAGGAAGCTGAAAGGACGGGAAAACTGGTTATCGAAGTCGGGAACGTGACCTATACCTATGAAAAAACGCCGCTTATTCTGGATTTCTCAACGGTTGTCATGCGGGGGGATAGGGTAGGACTAATTGGTCCCAACGGAATAGGCAAAACAACGCTTCTAAACCTGCTCTTAAAAGAAATTTCTCCCAAAAGCGGCAGCGTTCGACATGGAACGCACCTTCAAGTGGCCTATTTTGATCAGCTTCGCGCACAATTAGATGAGCAAAAGACCGTTCAGGAAAATATCGCCGAAGGAAACGATTTTATTGTTTTTAACAATCAAAAACGACATGTCATTAGTCACCTTCAGGATTTTCTGTTTTCGCCGCAAAGATGCCGCACGCCTGTGTATGTCCTTTCAGGTGGAGAAAAAAACCGGCTTTTACTGGCAAAACTTTTTACAAAGCCCGCCAATGTTTTGGTGCTGGATGAACCTACCAACGATCTTGATGCGGAAACTCTGGAGCTCCTGGAAGAGCTTCTTTTTAATTATAATGGTACACTTCTGATTGTAAGCCATGACAGGGCTTTTTTAAATAATGTGGTCACCAGCACACTCGCTTTTGAGGGCAAGGGCCATGTGATGGCGTATGCCGGCGGTTATGATGATTGGTTAAAGCAGCGGCCAAAAACAGTAAGCGACAAGCAGCCTGATACAAAAATCGGAAAAACCGTTAAAGAAAAAACCAAGCCTCTGAAAGTACGGAAATTGGGGTATAATGAAACAAGGGAGATTGAAGCGTTGCCAGCGAAAATTGATGCGCTGGAGGCTGAACAGAATACGTTGGTTGGGATCATGTCCGATCCTTTATTTTATAAAAAGGACAAAACAGAAATTTTATCTATTAAAACGCGTGTCAATGAGGTAGAACAGGAGATTGAATCAGCTTATCTTAGATGGGAAGAACTTGAACGTATCAAAAAATAACAACTATTCTTTAGCAATTTGCTTTAATAAGGACAATGTTTCCCATGAAAAGTTTTCCTGCCGGCATGGAAAAATAGCATTGTTTGTGAAAATCGGATCTGACTTAAGGTCATATCTCGAAACAGCACAAGCATCTTCCCACATGGCGGTATGAGGAATTGGTGTGTAATAAGCCATAATGGGAGTGATGCCGCATTGATTCACATATTCCAAAGACTTCTTAATCGATTCAACGGATTGATTTGGAAGACCCGTGAGAATATAAGCTCCAATCATCTTTTTCTTAAATCCGGAATTCTTTAAGCATGAAACAGCTCTGATAAATTCCGGATACGTGACTTTTTTATCAAACCTGTCTTCTTTTTCAAAGGATGCGGTTTCAAGACCTAAGCGGAGGGTCGTAAAGCCCGCTTTAAACATAAGCCTTGCTGTCTCTTTCGTAACCCCTCGGATATGGAGAGCGTTAGGTGTGTGAAAACGAATATCAATTTTTGAATTGATGATTTTATTAAGGATAGGCACGGCATGGTTTTCAGGCTCAATTAGAAACGCATCATCATATAGCACAAAATCAGTGACGTTATATTTTTTGTGCCAGTATAGGATCTCATCTGTCACGCGATCCGGATTTCGTTGAGTGAATTTTTGATTAAGGAAAGAAGAGGCACAGTAGGAACATGAAAATGGACAGCCTCGCGATGTCATAATTGGAACATATGTAATCAGGGTCTGAAGATCATATGCCGGATAAGGAAACGTATCAAAATCTCCGGTGTCAAATTTTGGCTTTTTATGGAACCCGGTTATTTTTCCGGCAACTTCAAGGATTCTGTTTTCACCAGTCCCTGTTATCACAATATCTGCGCCGGAATTAGCGATAGCATGATCTTCGCAAAGCGTTGGGTAAACGCCGCCCAGGATTATCGGCACCTTTGGATAGAATTGTTTTATGCATTTGATTGTTTCCACAGTTCCCGGATACCAGTAGGTCATCAGTGTTGTGACAAGAATGAGATCAGGTCGGCGAATCGATAAAAGATCTTCCTTTAGCCATTCCCTTTTTATCCCATAGCGTGAAAAATATCGTGGTATATTTTTGAGCCCATCCGGTTTTTGAATGCGCTTTTTCAAGTATGGCCCACGTCCATGCCTTGCGTATGGATTGCTTTGCGGGGCTTTGGGGTGAAAACGATCCAGACAGTCAATGTATGAAACTGAAAAGCCGTGAACTCTCAGCATAGCGGCAAGCGACAAAAGTCCTGAAGGCTTTGCCCATACATCATATGCAGCAAAATCGTGAATCCAGGGGTTAACAAGAAGAATATGTGGAGTATCAGGTTGCAAAATACTTCATGGATGTTTTTTTTAACTCTTGGCGGCTGAAAAGGAGCGAATAATTTTTTACAGAAGTCTTTTCAGACATTTTCAGGGCTATTTCCTTACATGATTCTTCGCTCAAAGCATGAATCATTGTATATAAATTATATGGCCAACCCTCAGCGGGATTTCTTCGGTAGCAATGAGAAACTTCCTTGAAACCGGCCATCACTTCTCCGACTTCGTTGATTCGTGCCTCATCAACCTGCCATGCAGCCATGGCATTTGCCTTGAATCCTGATCTCTGGTGTCTAAGTGTGGCGCCGAAACGTCGAATAACGCCCTTATTGACAAGGTTTTGTAGAATATCCAGAAGCTCTTCTTCTTCTATTCTTAAAGTCTTGGATATTTCAAGGTATGGTCTTTGTGTAACCGGTATATCTCCCTGTATGGAAGCAATTATTTTTTTTTCAAGTTTCGTGATCATACGGGTTTGTTTTTTATTGCTATTTTTTTCCGGCGCTATTTTTTTCTGGAAACATTTTCATTATATCCTGCTCTGTAGCCTTGCAAACACCCCTTTCAGTAATAAATCCTGTTACGAGCTCGGCAGGTGTTACATCAAACGCAAAGTTTTTTGCTGCACTGTCTGCAGGAGAAATCAGGGCGCTTATAATTTTTCCCTGGCATAGCCCCTGGACATATTTTACTTCGTCAGGATTGCGCTCTTCAATGGGGATCTCTTTCACTCCATCTCTGATCGTCCAGTCAAATGTACTAGACGGCAGTGCAACATAAAATGGGATGTTGTTGTCCTTTGCAGCAAGAGCTTTTAAATATGTGCCGATTTTGTTGGCAACATCACCTGTATAAGTTGATCGATCGGTGCCTGTAATGACAATGTCGACCATGCCGTGTTGCATCAAGTGGCCTCCGGCATTGTCTGTGACGATGGTATGTTTAATGCCGTACTTTCCAAGTTCCCAGGCCGTTAGCCTTGACCCCTGATTAAGCGGTCTGGTTTCATCTACCCAGACATGAATATCTATATCGTTGTCAAATGCTGCATATATCGGTGCGGTCGCCGTACCGTATTCAATGCAGGCCAGCCATCCGGCATTACAATGTGTAAGGACGTTTACCGTCCCCCCATTTTTTTTCTCGCTTATTTCTTTTATCAGACCCAGACCATTCTCCCCGATATTTTTACAGTTCAGAGCTTCTTCTTCTGCTATGGCGTCTGCTTCCCGACGGGCCGCATCTATTCTTTCCGAATGCTTCGCAGGTCTTTCTGAATGCTTCTCACTAAGAACTGCTTTAAGGACACGCTCTATGGCCCATGAAAGATTAACCGCAGTCGGCCTGGCGTTTTTTAAACGTATGCTTTCCCGGATAAGGTAGTCATTATCAGGCTCTTTGGTTGGTGAGCGCAAAGCAGCAAGATATAAACCGTATGCTCCGGTAACCCCGATGAGGGGTGCGCCACGCACAAACATGTCCTGAATGGCCGTGATAACATGATCAACTGTTTTAAGCTCAGCAACGACAAATTCGTGGGGCAGAAGTCGCTGATCGATAACTCTTACAGTTTTTCCGTCTTTGTCCGGCCATATCGGGCGAATGTCATTCCCGTCAACTTTCATTGAAATCCTTTGCCTACCAGCTTGCCATTATACCTTCACCAATCCGCTTGGCAATTTCATTCTGGTACTGATAAAACTGGGTACCCACAACTTCAACCAGATATGACATTACCTGATAACCGATATCGGCATCTTTTTCAAAAAGCTCTATCAGTCTGTTTTTTTCTATCTTAACCATTTCACATGTTCTGCTGGAACAATACCCTGAAAGTCTGTATTTATATGGTGGCGCAAAGCATGACCAGCCAAAGGTTTGAGCCGTCGAAATAAAAGAGATCGGATTATTTTTTATTTCTGAGTTTTCCGACACGTCAAGGCGCAAATCGACCTGGCCGTTTTTAACAATCCATAGATGTTGAGAGTCATCTCCTTTGGCAAAAAGACGATCACCGCGATTAAAATTTTCGATATGACTGCAGCCCTGTATTTCTTTAAGCTGCTCATCATTCATATTTTTAAAGACATCGACTTTTTCAAGAAAATCAAGAATAGTCATGGTGAGTACCTCCTTTCTTAACACGAGCTTTACGCGACATCAGTCCTGTTGAACGTAATCAGTCTGAACCTCACCCATAAGAATGTGTTTATTAAAAACCAGGCGTATTTTTTCATCATTCATATTTTTATAGACAACAGGACGTTCTCCGCTTATTGCAACCGTAATATTGGGTTCGTTTTGACATGTTCCGATACATCCTGAACTTTCAACCTTTATATCTTTGCGGCCTGAATTATTGATCTCATCCATCAAAACCGACATTACTCCCCTGGCACCGGCTGCAATGCCGCATGTTCCCATGTGGACAACAATTTTTGTTTTCCTGAAAGGGGCCATCATGGGCGATTGTTCCAAAGATTGGAAACGTGATCCGATGATCCGGAGCATATAAGACAGTATAAGATAACCGATTTTTGGATCTTTATCGAAAAGATCTCTAAGCGACAATGTGTCAACTTTCACAACATTGCAGGTCCTGGATGCGCAATAGGCTGACAAGGTATATTTGTATGGCGGAACAAAACTTGACCACCCGATAATCATCTTTTCTGATATGGTGGAAACAGTATTGCGGTCAGTGGTTCTGCCTCCTGGCAGCTCGAACTTGAGATCCACACGACCCTCCTTGACAAGCCATAAACAGGACGCCTTTTCTTTTTCCGAGAATAGTTTTTCATCCTGGTGAAATTTTTCTTCTGTAGAGCAGGCTTGAATTGATGAAAGCTGATCATCATTAAGACCTCCGAACACCTCGATTTTTTTTAGAAAATCAAGACCAACCATTCTATTTCCCTCCTTGTCTTATGAACCGGTTTAATTGTCGGTTACAGCGTATTAGGGTGAAGTTTGGAGTTTAGTTAAGTCTCGCAGTTTATATCCTATTTGTGGTGATAATGCAAACCGGTTTACATTCTTGCAAGCGCAAAATCAGACTGTACCTCTCCCTCAAGAATGTGCCGCTTAAATACCTGTCGCATTTTATTGGCATCCATATCCTTGTAAACAATAGGTTGTTCACCTTCAAGTTCAACCGTAATGTTAGGCTCGCTGCTGCACATACCCATGCATCCTGAAGTAACGACCCGAATGTCGGAACGATTTGACTGGGCCATCTCCTCCATGAGAATGTTCATCACTTCACGGGCGCCGGCTGCAATACCGCAGGTGCCCATGTGGACTGTTACTTTTATTGTGTTTCCACCGTGCCGCAGCGATGTCTCTTTGGCAACCCTTTCTTTAATATTTTTTAGATCTTCAATGTTTATTTTTTTCATTTGGGGCTCCTTTCCAACTCTTGCGGCTCTAAACTTGCCAGAGCTTTTTTTATCGATTTGTCCAAATATTGTATCACAGAGGGATCTGTAATTGGAACATCTTCCAATTCGTTTTTAATTTCTCGTGTATCCAGCAAAAATTCGTTTTCGTCAATAAAATGCTGGTATACAAAATCAACTTCATGGTTCCCCGCAATCATTGTGGATAGTGTTGCCGCCATATCTCCTAGAGGCGCCCGGTCGATATGGTTATATTGAAAAGTTGCTCTTATATTCGTTCCAAGGCCGGGGCTCGAATCCACCGAAAATGACCCTTCGCAACGTATTGCCGCAGCCTTGAGCAGAGAAAGCCCAAGGCCGACTCTCCGCGTTGTCCTGGTGGAAACAAACGGATCTGTGACATTTTCAATTATATCTTCCGGGATTCCCTTGCCGTTGTCTTTAATTAAGATCTCTAAAAAATTTTTTGTTCGGGATTCAACTACCCGAATGTTTATACAGTTCGCACCTGCGGTAATACCGTTTTCTGCAATATCCATTATGTGGAGTGAAATTTCGCGCAATCAAGCCTCCATCCTGCGGCCTTTTTTTTTCTGTATTGCCAGCCGGATTTCAGCAAACGCAGGTTCCATGATAAAAAACCGTGTGTTTGCCTTACCTATATCATCCGGGAAATGGGCATCAGAAGAAGCAAAACATGGCTTATTACCAATATCCGGTATCTTCTCCAGTGCTTCCTCGACTGTTATGTGGCTCGAAATTTCTACACCATCAATTTGGAGGTCTATAGGAATGAATCCCAGCTGGCTGATAATGCCGAATGTTCGCCTGTCAATATGCGCTGCAATGCTGATTCCGTCCAGTAAATTTATCATGTCTGCTATTTTTCCAAGCCCGAGAGTTGTGGCACCTATCAGCAGTTTTGGGTTTTCGTAAATAACTTTATCATTTTCATCAGCAACAACTTGATACCCCCATACTTCCGGATTGTTTACACCTTCCAGATGGCTATAAACATATTCCTGCATGGCAACAGCCTGCTCAAGTCTTTCAAAAATGGACAATATATGGACTTCTTCCCTGGAACATATTTCCATACCCGGCAATACGCATAAGCCTTTTTTCTTTCCGGCATTTATCACGGCTTCAGCGTTTTCAGCAGAATTATGATCACAGATGGCGATGATATCAATGCCCTTTTTTCTGCTTTTTTCAACTATTTTAATAGGGCTCATTGCCCAGTCAGCACAGGGAGAAAGACAGGTGTGTATATGCAGATCCGCAGTATACCATTTCAAGTCATTGTTTCTCATCTCAAAAGGTCTTTCTATCCTTTTTTACCGGTATCTACGCCTGTTTTTTGAATTAAAACAGCAAGATCAAAAGAAGACTCCGGCCACATAAAAATCGGAATATTCTCTTCGTCAGCCTTTTTACATGTATCAGGATCAGGAGATATTCCGCTGGTCATAATAATTGCTGCCATTTCTTTCAAAACCGCAACTGCAACAATATTTTGATGGCTCTGGACCGTCAGCCATACACTCCCTTCCGGTGTGTTGGCCATAACTTCGCTCAGTAAATCTCCGCAATATCCTTTTTTTACTGTACGATCCATTCCTTTTTCTCCGGCTACCGGTTTTAATGCCAGTTTTTCAGCTAAATCACTAACTTTCACGTATGCAACTCCTTTTATTTTAAAATTATTTTATAATCCTGCTTTTTGCCTTTCCACTATTTCATAGGCTTTCAATAATACGCAATCGTCGGAGGATGCCTCGCCGGACACTACTTCCTCTGCAAATGTTCTGCAGTCGGGGACACCGCAGGCAGCACAGTCCCTTCCTTTAATCTTTTTCAGAAGCCTTTCCACTTCCTGCATGGATTCAATTGACAACGGTTTCTTTGACGTAGCGAATAATTCGGCCAGCTTTTCAAGGTTGATTTCTGAAAAAAAATATCCATTTTCATATCGCTTGAGTATCTTTTTTCTTGTCATGGTTCTGCCTTTACCTATGAACTTAATCATTCTATGGATTGCGGCTTTGGCCATGTATTTGTCAACAGCTGTTAGAGGCCCTCCCAGGCAGCCTTCCGGACATGTCCTGAATTCTATATATTCAACATCTTTCAAAAGGCCAACCTCTATCTTTTCAAGGTAGGATATGGTTTCCTTGAGTCCGGACACAGCCATTGATTTTTCGATCCGCATACCTGCAATTTCACCGTCCGGCAACCCCCACATTAGAGACCTTCTGTTGGGAGGATAGTACAGATCGTCAGTGCTTAGCTGATCTTTGTCAGATTCATCTATTTCTTTTATGCACCCAAGCAGCATTGAAAAGATCTCGTTAATTCCGAGTATTTGATCAACACTTTCCGGCTCCTGCACAGATAACGCATATGAACTGATATTTCCGGCCGCACATGGCGTAATATGATAAAGGATAGACTGTCTTTCAGAACTTTCGGAAGCGTTAGCGTATTTTTCTTTTATCCTTTCCGCAGCAAGGGGAATCGACCTTTTTAAGGGAAGTATGTGTTGTAAAAGCCCGGGAAACCTGAAAGCGATCAGACGGATTGTCACCGGGCATAGAGGAGAAATGACCGGCCAGGGAATTTTTTTTGATTGTCTGTTTCTTTCTACAAATTCCTCAGTTGCCAGTTGCAGCATTTCTATATAGTATGAAGGGTCAACAATGTGGTGAAAACCCATTTTTCTGAGACCCATCAAAACATCTTCAGGCATTGTATTCAAAAATTGACCATAAAGCACCGGAGAGACTATGGCAATATGTGTTTTATTTTTGTCGGCAAGTTGAGGTTCAAGTGTATTGGGACTGACAGCCCCTATTCGGCATACACGTATACATTCACCGCACCCTATGCATCTGTCCACCATATAGATATGCTTTTTTCCTTTTATACGGATCGCTTTGGTGGGGCACTCTTTGACACAGGCCGAGCACCTGGTGCATTTTTTCTGATCGAAATTGACAAAATCAAGGCTTTGTCTAATTCCGCTCAAATCTTATCTCCTTTTTCGTTGGTTAAAGAAAATATCATCCTGACCTTCGTTTCCTTATACTTCTCAGATGTAATTTCGATCTGATCAGAATTTTTTTCCATGTTGGGAAGACCCATTCCTGCACCGAAACCCATTTCTCTGTATTCTTTTGCAGCAGTCGAAAAACCTTTTTGCATCGCCATATCAATGTCTTCAATTCCCGGTCCGTTATCTGAAATATTAACAATGATTTCGTCGTCTGATATTTCAACAGACAACAGCCCGTCACCTCCATGCATTACGGCATTCATCTCTCCTTCATATCCACAGACCGCCACACGGCGGATGATCTGCGGATCGATCCCCATTGATTTCAACAGGTTTTTTACTCCAATGGATGCGGTTCCAGCGTGAAGAAAGTCTTTCTTTT
The DNA here is from genome assembly GCA_019307665.1 of Deltaproteobacteria bacterium. Taxonomy (GTDB): domain Bacteria; phylum Desulfobacterota; class Desulfobacteria; order Desulfobacterales; family SURF-7; genus JAFDJC01. Next base: position 12,836 of record JAFDJC010000032.1, read on the forward strand.
TAATCATATAGCTTTTATTAACTACAGGTTTCATATTTCACCTGTTACCATCAAGTCCGGTAATTCCATGAGCGAATAGTCTGCCGCAGGACACAAACATTGAACAGGGCGTGGTGTAAAGAGGAATATTTTCTGATTGTGCCAGCTCAATTACATCCTGAGGCGGGGTTTTGCCTCTGACAATAACGATAGCACCCACACCTGATATCATGGCAGTTCTTATCACCTGGACATTGGTTAGACCGGTCAGAAGCACACAGCCTTCGGATAGTCCCGCAAGTATGTCGCTCATAAGATCACTTGAGCCGACTGTGGCTATGTCACTGTTTAACTGGTCGTCGCTGCCTTTAAAAAGCGGAGTTGCATCTAATACGTTAATAATTTCAGTTAATTTCATAATAATAAGGCCATTTCAATGTAATGTTAATAAAAAAGGTTCAGGCTTTACTTATAAAGAAAAGCATCAAATTTGTTTATATTTTAGAAGTATAGGCTAAAGGTTTCGCGTTGTCAATCCAGGATATAGGATCCAGGATGTGTAAATTTCATTTTTCAGCCACAATTATTTTTTTTATATAAAAAGACACTTGAAAAATGAGTTGCTATCAGTTAAGCAAAAACTGAATCTATGAAGCCATCAAAAAAATATAAGGGAAATTAGAGCTATGCGTATTTATCATGGAAAAATAATATCTTTGGACAAAGACAACAATGTCTATGACTATCTTGTTGAATACCAAGGACGAATTATCTATTTGGGAGATTCTTTACCCCCGGAATATGCAAAAGATGATTCAACTGTGGAATTAGGGAATCGAGCTTTGCTACCATCTTTCGGGGATGGACACATGCACTTCTCAAATTGGGCGCTGATCGCTGTCTCTTATTTTGATGTGAGAGAAGCAAGAGACATTCGAGAAATCCAGGAAATCATTCAAAAATTCATGGCCCAAAATAAAAAATTGAAAGCGGTTATTTCCTTTGGGATTTCTAAACATAGTGTTAAAGAAAAACGGTTAATTTCCAGGCAGGAACTGGATGAAGTATGTCCTGATATGCCATTGATCATTATCTGTTATGATGGACACTCAGCGGTTTGTAATACAAAAATGTTGGAAAAGTTTCCTGACAAGGTCAAAAATTTACGGGGTTTTCATGAGGATAAAGGCCATTTGTTTAATGAAGCATATCTGGCAGGAACTGATTATGCAACATCATTGGTTCCTCCACTTGATCTCGTAAAAAGTATAATAAAAAGCTTTGATCTTTTGGCAGAAAAAGGGATTGGATTAATTCATACAACTGAAGGAATCGGATTTCCCAAAGATCTCGATATTACGCTTGTGAGTTTGATTGCAAAAGCTCGAACAAAGAAAAGTCAATTTCAAACACGACTATTCTTTCAAACCATGGAAGTGGATAAAGTGCTGAAGCGCAAACTTCCTCGTATTGGCGGATGTTTCGCCACAGCTCTTGACGGGTGCTTTGGCGCCTGTGACGCTGCACTTCATGAACCATACAGTAATGACCCGGATAATAATGGTATTTTTTTCCAGAGTGAAGAAGAAGTGTTTGAATTTGCCAAAAAAGCGAATCGTGCCGGCTTGCAGATTGAAATGCATGCCATTGGGGACGCGGCTGTTTCCCGGGCAGTAAAAGCAATTGAAACAGCGCTGCTGGATTATCCCAGGGAAGATCATCGGCATACGATTATTCATGCTTGTATTATTCTTCCCGATGATTTGAAAAAAATTGCCGAATTAGGAATCGGGATTACGCTTCAACCCGGATTTTTTATCAGCCCATTAGAACCCGTGGAATACTTAAATGAAATCCTTGGTCCTCGTGTCAAAGGAGGCTCACCCTTGCAATCTATTTTGAATGCAGGAATACATCTCAGTGGCGGATCAGATGCACCCGTTACTCATCCTGATCCAATTGAAGGAATCTATGGAGCTTGCAATCATCCTTATGATCCGGATCAATCTGTTTCGATTATAGATGCTTTAAAAATGTATACATACGGAGTAGCCTGGACTAGCTTTGATGAAAAAGAACGCGGGAGCTTAGAAAAAGGAAAAATAGCGGATATGGTGATTTTGAACCAGGACCCCTTAAAACTTGATCCCAAAGATCTTCGTTCATTAAAGGTAGAAAAGTTATTTTTAAACGGAAAAAAATATCAATCCGGTATGAGTCTCATGGGAATGCTCTGGAATAGTTATACAGGGAGAAAGGAGAAAATTTAGCAGTAAAAGTATTCGTAAGAACTGAAACGCAAAGACCAATCCGATCTTCTGTAAGATGGTTCTGAATTTTATGTCGGTAATAAAATCGTTATATTTAAGAATAGATGCCTTAAGGCCTGGTTTTTTCGAAGAAGGCGTTAAAGTTTCCGTTCATCCTTATGCAGGATTAACAGATAAGAGCATAAGCAGTAAGGCCCAAAGGCATCCATCCTGTAATTGTTTATGTATATAAAATTAAATTGTGTGTCAAGCTATTAATTAACACTATATATTGTGTAAGGATGGATATTCTGGAACGGTAGCCGCATAATTTGACAAGACCAATGCTCGCCTATCGAGCAATGAGTCTGTAAACTACTTAAAGATGTGCGCCATGGGCAAAACGACAGGTCAATCCAGTCGGTTGAAGGGGCTTTCAAAATCGTCCATTTTTTCCATCATCTCCTCCATAAGAAATTCCATATCAAAAAGGAGATCGCCATAACTGTCAAAATACAGGAATTGTTTCAGCAAGAGCGTGAATTCTCTGGGGAAACAGATACCGTGCACATCAGCGATTCTGACCATTTCCATAAGGTACTGTTCCGGACCAGGCGGAAATTTTGTTGTTTCAATAAACTGGTCCGGGGCCAGAAAAAGCTCTTCCAGGTCTTTAGCTAATTGCCCGGTGTCTACCTTTTTGCTGGTCATTCCGATGGCAGCCATGGCTTTGGCCATGTTCCTGTGGTCATTTATGATCAGAGACTGGATTAAAAGGGTAATTCCCTCCTGGGTTTGATCCGAAATGCTCCCGACAATACCGAAATCGATGAAGCCAACCTTTCCATTGTTCAGGATTAGCAGGTTGCCTGCGTGCAAATCCGCATGAAATATGGGACATTTGGAGATGCTTTCCAACCAGGTCTGGAATGCAGCGCTAAGAAGACGGTGAGGTTGATCGGTAACTTGGAACAGCTGTTTACGGTCAGTCAGAGGAACGCCATAGAGCCTCTCCATGGTCAATACCCGCCGGGAGGAAGCATGGGGATAAACACGGGGAGTTATAACGATTCGACTCCCTGTTTGTTTTAAAAAAGCGGAAAAAACTTTAATGTTTTCCGCTTCTTTGATAAAATTGCACTCTTCAATAACCGTTCTGCGGATTTCCGATAGAATTCCGGCCAGGGAGGCATATTTGAGGCCGGGTACCAGATATTCTAAAACAGTGGCGGCATAAAAGAGAAAATTAAGGTCGGTCTTGAGGATGTCCTGAACA
>JAFDJC010000418.1 GCA_019307665.1 Deltaproteobacteria bacterium
GGGCCAATTCAGAGGCCATGGAAAAATTGGCGCGGTCGCCAGTGTAGTTTTTGATGAGGTAGAGCACGCCTGCATCGTTGGCAACCATCTTGGTTGCCTCATAAATCGCATCAGCCGTTGGGGCGGCAAACACGGCACCTGCACAGGCGGCATCCATCATGCCCTTTCCCACGTAGCAGACCTGATCCGGCTCATGGCCGCTACCTGATCCCGTTACAATGGAAACTTTCCCTTTAACCGGCGCATCTTTGCGAGCAATGATCTTCTTGTCACGGACATAGGTGAATTTGCCTGGATTGGCTGCTACAAGCCCGTCCAGCATTTCAAAAACCACATCTTCCGGATTGTTAACCAATTTTTTCATAACTAGACCTCCTTTGTGAAAAAATCATGGGCTGCCTCAAACATCAGACAGATAACTACAGAACCAGCATCCCTGTGTCCTTTACTGCGCTCGCCAAGATAGGAAGCCCTACCCTTTTTAGCCAGCAGGTCAATGGTACGGTCCGATCCCTTTCTGGCTGCTTCCAGTGTCTTTTCCAATAAACTTGCTACATCATCTCCAACGTTGCATGCGGCCTCTCCAAAAGCCGTAACTGCAGGTTCCAGGGCATCCACCATTGTTTTGTCTCCAACCTTGGTGCCCTCTCCGCGCTCTTTTACGCCGTCCAGAGCCACCTGCATAATTTCATGGATTTCCTGCAAGCCCAGTGTTTCACTGTCTCCGGCTTTAATACCTGCCCTCAAAAAGGCCGTGGCATAAATAGCGCCTGAGACTCCGCCGATGGTGGAGGTAAGCACTATGCCGATCTGTTTTAGAATCCCCCCTGGGGACTGATCCTTCAACGATGGAAGTTTATCAAGTATTGCCTGGAAACCCTTTTTGATACTGTTACCGCAGTCACCGTCACCGATAGCGGAATCAAGGTCTGTTAATGTCTTTTCATTGGCTATCAGCTTATTGCTGACCGCTTCCATCAGTTTTAGTAATGTTTCTGATTGTCCGTTCATTTTTTATCCACTGTTTGGTTTGCGCATATGTGTTCTTGAAATGCTATCTATCAAATAGCCACTTCGGTCCCTTCCCCAACACCTGATACGGTTGGACAATAAAATCCATACACACTTATCTGATGGATAAAATTTCAAGTTTTTAGGAAGCTTAAATATAGAAAAAAAACAATTGTGTGTCAACATCTTAGATCATAATCACTTAGGATACCATTTCACCCTAAGTGTTGCACTTGCTTATTGATCTGGGTAAATTAAATTTATGCGTCAATAATAATATCTTGAATTGACACTATATATGGTGCTATCTGCAACAAGAAAAAGATCGGAGGATTCTTTAAACTACTTGCAACAGAAAACAGTACGTTTTTATTAGATTATTACGTACCATACGCAAATTACCAGCGAGGAACAGCTACTAGTGCTATATAACCCGTAAAAACGAGAAGACTTATAAAGATTTTCCATTTGTAATAAGTTCGCATATGTGCTAACATTCATCATATGAGAAATGTTATCTTTTATCATCTTAAATCTGGCAAGTGTCCTGTTGAAGATTTTTTTTATTCTTTAACAGATAAGCAGTTTGAAAAGATAGCATTCGTTTTAGATTTGATTTAACAACTTGATATTGTTCCACAGGCATATTTCAAAAAGTTAAAAGGTACCGATGATATTTGGGAAGTTAGAACACAGTACGGCAACAATTCATTTAGGCTGCTTGGCTTCTTTGATACTAAAAAGGTTTTCGTCCTGAACCACGCTTTTACTAAAAAGACGCAGAAAACTCCTGGAAAAGAGATTGCTATATCTGAACAACGTAAAAAAGAATATCTTAAGAACAAGGGGGTAATATGAGTGATTTGCAAAAATATAAAGCAAAACGTAAGAAAAATAATCCTAAATTTTGGGCAGGATACCCGGAACGGTTCGAAACTTTTAAACTTGGTGTTTTGCTAAAGCAGGCACGCCAGAATGCCCGATTAACACAAGAACAGGTAGCA
>JAFDJC010000419.1 GCA_019307665.1 Deltaproteobacteria bacterium
CAAAAAATTGAAGCTCATCAAGGTAAAAGGGCATTCAGGGATTCAGGGTAATGAAATTGCGGACCAACTTGCAGTCGCAGCAGTAGAAAACGCCGGGAGATAACGAATGCCCTGATAGAATAAAGCAGGGCATTCGGTGGTTGTCATGTCTAGCTTTTCTTCAGACCTTCAATTTCTTTTTTTAATTCAGTAATCTCTTGATCTTTATTGTCGCCCGATGTTGCCAAAGGATCAACGCCTTCATCATTCTTCCAAGTATCTTTCAACTCGTCAAAACCTAGATAAAGCGCTAAACAACTACCAAGTAAAAGCATGGCCGGAATTACGCCTGCCAGCAACTGAAGAAATGGTTTAAACCACACCGCCATACCGATTATACCAAGTACAGCCCCTATAGCGCCGCCAATTAATGTTTTCATAAAAAACTTTCCTCCTTTTTACTTGAATATTAATATTTCTAATATTTATTAATAAAGTTCATTCTTTGACTTTGAAACTGAATCTTCACCGGGTATCATAATCCAATACCTAACGCAAGTTTAAATTGTGATGGCTTCGTAAAAAGTTCGATTTCTGCTCAGTTTTAACTCTTTTTAATTTCCGCATCAGACTTTCTCAAATAAAACGGCTCAAGACTCTTTGCAGTATATACATCGTTACTTTTAATTTTCTCTTCACCGAGATATCCGACTGCCGAAGCCCTAACTGTATTTGCAAACAATGGCGCAAAAACAGCAAGCTCTCCCAGCTTTTTAGATATCAGATCATGGTATACCACGGAACCATCACCGACAAAAAGACACGGCTCATTAATGCCGGATATGACTTTTTCCGGGGCCATTACGCTGTCTTCAATCTCCTTTTTCATTCTGCCGTTTTTATCAAACCTGTATTTAGCAAAATAAACTTCTTTTCTTTTAGCATCCAACATTGGGCATATTAGACAATTTGAAAAAGAATATTGAAGTGCAAGTGCATCCAGCGTAGATATCCCGGCAACAGACTTGTCGCCTGCCGAGGCCATACCCTTCACAATACTTATACCGATTCGAATACCTGTAAAACTCCCCGGACCCCTTGTAACCGCATAAGCATCGACATCTTCAAGTATAGTACCGGAACTTTGCAGCACTCCGCCTATTAACCCCATAATGGTTTTCGAATGCGTCTCACCTGTTGACAACACACTTTCTGCAAGCACTCTATTCTGGTTAACAACAGCAGCGCTGCAACTTTTAGACGCAGTGTCAACTGCCAGAATTTTCATTGGGTTCGGCTCCCTCTTTTTTTCTTTTTTCAGGGATTTTTTTCCAGGTTTCTATGGCGACCGGCAAAACCTCATCCATATTTTTTACAGGTATAAACTTCATTTTTCTTTTGAGGTTTTTTGGAATTTCAAAAAGATCTTTCCGGTTTTTTTCAGGAAGAAGGATGATTTTTATCCCCGCCCTTAAAGCGCCCAGCACTTTTTCCTTGAGTCCACCTATGGGAAGCACTCTTCCCCTTAACGTAATTTCGCCGGTCATCGCCACATCTTTGGAAACCGGCGCTCCGATCATTGTCGAAATAAGTGACACAGCCATTGCCACACCTGCAGAGGGGCCATCCTTTGGGATGGCTCCGGCCGGAACATGAATATGAACATCTATATTTTCGAAAAAATCATTGGCAAGCCCTAAATTTTCAAGGTTTGCCCTGGCATAACTGACAGCTGCACGAGCGGATTCCTGCATGACCTCTCCCAGTTGTCCTGTAATGATCAACTCCCCCTTGCCGGGGATCAGAGATGTCTCAATATAAAGAGCCTCGCCGCCCACCTGGGTCCACGCAAGACCGGTGGACAAGCCAATCTGGCTGTCTTCCTGGTCTATTTCCGGCACAAACTTTGGAGCGCCAAGATATTTGTGAAGATTCAATAGTGTAATTGAAAAAGGACCTTTTTCCCCCTCCGCTATCCGGCGTGCCACCTTCCTGCAAATGCCGGCGAGTTCCCTTTCCAAGTTTCTCAGGCCGGC
>JAFDJC010000197.1 GCA_019307665.1 Deltaproteobacteria bacterium
TACTTTTCGGTTTTATCATCTCCCAGAGTCTGGGGGTAGTTCAACTGATAGAACGGCTTATCCATAAAAGCAGCGGCAAAAGCAAAAGCATTGGCATTGGTGTCGCAGACACCCGGTGTATCGCACAGCATAAAATCTATTTCTTCACCCAAACCCGCAAGATATGCACCGAGGGCCCCTCGCTGGGATGAGCATGATGTCTCGGTGAAACCCATTTCACAGGCATAATCGAGATAATCAAACATACCCCTTTTCCACATGAGACCGCCAAGAGCAGTAAGGGGTTCCAGGGTCACCGGTACAACATCAAGGGCATAACAAATTGCGGGTGAAAAACAGAACGTGGTAATCGCAATTTTTTTCCCTTTGGCATGAGCGGTATGTAAATTTTCAAAATACTTGTTGATTAACTTGAGAAAGGTTCTACCGGGCAAACCTTCCCGTAAAAGGGGATCCAGAACTCCTTTAAAATAAGGAACATAACGGTAAGCCCGATCCAGTTCCTTGGCAGACCCATCTGCAATTCTTGATGCAGGATCGAGTATGCGCCACAGCATCCAGTCATAATTATATTCTTTTATCTCCGGTCGCATAGATATCTCCTCAATTTGTAATTCATAACAGTTTACAGGGTACCCATTTGTCGTTCCCCCCTGTGAATCTGTTTTTTCTGCACCCTGCACCCTGCATCCTGCACCCTATATTATTCTTTCCAAAAAAGCATCGATCCGCATCCTGATTCGTCCGGTTTCCACCAGGGGCCCGTATTCACGTTCAATCTTCAGGCATGGAATGCCGGCAGCCTCCAGGTCCCTTTCAAACAGACTGTTTTCCGAGCCATGCAAATCACAAAAGCGAATATTTTGCATAATCACGCCTTCTACTCCTGCCCGGTCAATGCTCTGTTTAAGAATCGCAAGACGTTCCTTGTATTTACCGTACATCCTCGGACAGATAGATTCTCCGAGATATCCTTCTGCTAAAGCTTTAATAGGATCACCTGCCTCGTCGATTTCGTTACCTTCATATCGTACACCAAAACAGAGATTTTCAGCCACTACAATTGCATTTGTGTTTGTTTCGATGAGCTGGATCAATTCAATGTCGTCGCTGATGCTGCCGATTAACATGAGCCGTTTTTTACCGTTGGCAATACTTTTCGATGCCTGTGTCAGATTTTCGATCAATGCTTCCAGTTTGTCGGTATAAGCTTCCCGGGGCATTACTGTTCCCGCCACTGCCAATGCAAAAGCATCAGTTCCGGAAATGCCTAACTGTGGTTTGCATCGAATATCCTCCAGTTGCTTCAACAGACGTCTGCCTTTATTGTATTCCCGTATGGACTTTGTGAGTTGATCCGGTGTGATCTCGACATTAAAATGTTTTTCCACTGCCGTAATCAGTTTTCTGATCTCTTCCATGAACCAGTCCATTCCATGGGGAGCGGTCTTATGCGGCACATCAAAATAATAGAAAAAGGAGGGCACAATCCCGTTGTAATCATCACCGGCTTTTCGCCAGCATTCATCCAGGCGCCGCATGGAATCACAACCCGGTGTGATAATGGTACCGTCCAGAAACGAAAATTTTCCTTCGCCTGCAAGCTGCAGTATACATTTTGGAAAAGAACAGATATAGGGTCCGAAATAAGTATCGCCGATGGACATGCTCTCAGTTTCTATCCCTCGTAAACGAACAGGTAGAATGTCCACAGCATGAAGCACTTCAGCCGGAACATACGAACAGGTGTAGCCGACTATCCTTTTTCCCTGTTTTTTCCAGTCAATGATCGGTTGACTCTGAATCCGGGTGGCAGCTTCGTAAAAGGCCTCGTTCATGATGATGCCTCCTCTCCTACCAGAACAGCGCGCAGCATTTCTCGTGCCTCTGCCATATCATCTTCATATTCATCATCCGCAGGTTCCACGATTCGGCAGACAGCTTTTACTACATGGGGTATAATCGCTCTGCCTGCAGGGCGAAAAGATTCTCCCAAATCCGTCATCATTCGGCCTGCTGCATCTTTTACTTCATATAGATCAAGAGCATTAACAAATTGTGTGACCAGCGTTTCTAGTATTGCCGGTTTAAGTGAACGGACCCGATTGAAAAGTGTCGAAAAAAGATTTATTACTTCAGCAGCCTCCTGCATATCAAGATCGGAAATGCCGTTGTTAACAGCAATCGTTAAATCTTCTTCCGGAAGTTCTTCAAGGGCGCTCAGCCGATAGCTTTTAGAGCGGATGCCGGGATTTATTATGTCAGCATACCGCATAAGCGGCTTTAGCCACAGGTCGGGATTTTCTTTAAGAACATCTGTTGTTGTATTGCAAATTGCTTCCCGATCTTCGGAAAGAGCAACTCGTGCTTTTGCGAGCACTTCTCCATCAACAAATTCAGCAGCATCTGTAAACAATTTGGATATATCTTGGAGGAACTTTGGGGTGCCGGGATCGCCGATGAGTGCACTGCCGGTATGGATACTGCGGATTAGTTCAATTAGTTCATTAAAACACTTGCCTGCACTCCGACCGTCGATTTTTCGCACAAGTGATAAAACAATATCAGCCACAATGTCAGGGGATGTCTGGTTAAATCTGTTCACTGATTCTTTAACGATCAACAACATACCATTTACTATATCTGGAATGAATGACAGGGTTAACACCAGCTTGGCAGGATACAGCCACGCTACATCATTTGCCATTTTTACAAGGGCGGCAATGTCATCTGCGGAACCGTCCATTAAATCCCGCAATTCACCAAAATCTATTCCCTCTATAAATTTCTTGAACCCAGGTTCAAAAGTACGTGCCAGAAAATCGGGATTGCTTTCATGAATTTTGGTAAGCATTCGGGCTGCTATTGTAACAAGTTTTCCAATATTTCCAGCAGAATCGAGGAGAGAAGAATAGTTTTCTTCCGGTTCCGGCAAAAACCCGTTTCGAATAATTCTTTCTAAAGGCCCGGATATTTTATTCTTCAGGGGATTTTTATCAGCCCACATCCGAACAAGTTCGGGGGCTATTAAACTGAGCAAATGTCTTGATTCCTTTGTATTCAGGACTTCCTGGACAAATAAAGATATCGTCTGTTGATCTTCAACTTTCATTTGGCTATTTTTCTCCCAATTATTGTAACTTTGTTTCTCCTGCTAAATGCTTTACCAATCGTTTTCCGAGAGCGACCAACGAAAAGGTCGGCGGCAGACCCCATGCTTCGGGCATGACCGAGCAGTCGCAGACGTAGAGGTTGTCAAATTCAGTTTTGAGATTACTGTCTATCAATTCATTGACTTTAACCGTTCCACCTGGATGGGCTGCTATATACCAGCTTTTATGTATGTCTTTTGCACCGGCATTAGCCAGTATTTCCCTTGCACGGGCATAGCCTTTGAATAATTTGTTCTTGTCTTTTTCTGCCAGTTTCTTTCTGACACCGCCTCGTTTTGTGATTCTTCCTCCCAGGCTGTCTTTGGAAGTTTCAGCATTAAAAAGGAGATGCAAGGTTTTCGGGACAGTCATATCGGTCATCATGTATCCTTCTTCTTCCATGTGGATACCGGTGGCCATGGGGATCTCTCTGCCTCCCTTGATATCATCGACAGTTCCCATAACGGTAATCAGCGGGTCAAAAAAGTAATCGAAACCTGCCCCTTTAATTCCACTTTCCCGCAAAATCATTGGGGAGCCGATCCCGCCGGCAGCCACCACGACAAGCGGTGCAAATGCTTGATGAACTTTTCTTTTCTTTTTATATTCTACTCCAACGGCCTTTTTATTCTCGATAATAACCTTTGTTACTTTGGCCTTGTTGATAATTTCGGCATTGTTTTCAAGCGCCTCATCTACAAACATCTGACCTCCCCATTTAGCACCATACGGGCAGCCGTAATTACACCGCCAGCAGTCTGCCTTGCATTTGTCCTGGTAGATAAATTTAGGGAGTTTTTGCCAGTCATAACCAAGGTCTACGGCGCTTTCCATGATACGTCTTGCCATTGGGCCGACGAGATTATCCGAAAGTGGTGAAGTCGGAAGTTCGTTTCTAATTTCTTCAATCTCTTTCGTAATGTCTATGCCGTATGATTTTAACATCTCCACAGGCGGGTCAAAGGCGGTACCATAATAATAAACAGAACTCCCGCCGGTGACGATGCCCCGCACCATGCCCAGCAAGTTATTGGTGATCAGCAAACTTTTTCCCGGTATACCGGCATTCATTATGAATTGCGGCATCCAGCCTCTGATCGGTGCCTTGTTTCCCCATTCCAGGATCAACACTTTTTTTCCAAGCTGCGCCATTTCTTTTGCTACTGTGGCTCCCCCAGGCCCTGAACCCGCAACAATAACATCATAAGATTTTCTATTCGGTTCCATGGCGCTCCTCCTTTTTACTGTTTTAATTTCTTGCTTCCGTTTACGATTTTTAAAGCAAAGGCTTTTTCATTGTGAGCATAATCGCGGATAACATCTTCAGCCTTTTGTGCATTTCCTTTTTCAATATATTCGGATACCTTTCTAAAAAAGACGGCATTTTGTTTTAAATCGTCAGCCCTGAACATAAGAGAGGCAAATTGAATTCGCCGGTTGCTGGGCCATAATTCAATGACCATCTGTTCGAGCAAAGAATTTCCGGCAGCTTGCATCCCTACTGCGGCAAATTCAAATATGCCGTTATAATAGGATTCAACATCGCCATGGTCAGCGGCAATTTCGATATTTTTCAAAGCTTCCCACATTTTTTTGATATCGTCTTCATTCGCATTTTCCGCCGCTTTCCTGGCCACAAGACTGTACAGTGCTTCATAAATGTCATAATACCATTCAATGTGCTGAGCCGTGATCTCCGTCACCCTGGCACCTTTACGCGGAATCAACTCTACCAGCCTGTTTTTTTCAAGGATGCGAAGCGCTTCTCTGACCGGACTCCGGCTTACCCCCATCTCTTCAGCTATTTTTGCTTCAAGGATTCTTTGGCCCGGTTTTATCTCATTCCTGATGATCTTTTCGCTGATATCACGGGTTAGTATGTCGGGCAGGTTGTCGTAAGTGATTGGTGTCATTGAATCACCCCTAAATAATTACTAAAAACTATTGGCAAATGAACTGTTTTGCCTGGCAAACATAATGCATATTGTCGATTGTCGACAATATGCATTATGTGTCCACTCTGTCAAGAAAAAAAAGTTGGATGAGTATTTTGCTAAGTTTTACTGGATGGTAACAAATTTTCTAAGGCACTTCTCAGGGTGGAAATTATGCTGTCTTCAGGTAGGTCAAAGAAACTTTTGCCATAACGATCAAATTCTCTGACTGTTTCATTCTCGGCAATCCATCCCAAAATTGGTATATCAATCAAAGGCAGAAGTTCTTCTGCCTCTTCTTTATCCTTGATTTTGTTAAGAAGAAGCCCGACGCTTTCGAAGGACACATTTTTTCTCGCCACCATCTCAATAGTTGCTGCCACATTACGCCCTTTTGCAGAAGCATCTGTAACCAGAAGCAAATGCGTAACCATTTCCATAACCCGACGGTTAATCTGTTCGACACCTGCTTCTCCATCAATAATTACATAATCAAAATTAAAAACGATCTCTTTTATTATCTCCTTCAAAAGATTATTGACCTGGCAATAACATCCATCAGACTCAGGGCGGCCTATTGCCAAAAAAGCCAGGTTTTCCTTTTCCTCGATTGCTTCGAAAAGTTCGTAATCAAGACGCTTCAATAAAGCCTCTTTGCCGGTCTTTTCCCCCTTTTCTATACTACGAATAAGATCATTCCTGACATCATCAACTGTTTTTTTTACAGTTATGCCAAGTGGATATGATAGTCCTTCGGCAGGGTCGGCATCAATTGCAATTACTCTGTTTGATGTGTTTTCTGAAAACATCCGGGTTAAAAGTGCGCTGATGCTTGTTTTGCCGACACCACCTTTGCCGCAAACAGCAATTATTACAGGTTTTTTTATCATAAATATTTATACCTATTTCAGTTTTAATTTGATATCATTATTGATCTCTTGTCTCTTGCTTCACGGCTCTTGATTTCATCAAAGATTTTCTCATATCCTGCAATTCTTCAGCCTCGCTACAAACCTCCTGGTATTCACAGCTTTCACAGTCAAAGTCCATCTCTTCGGTCATCTTTGTCATAGCGCTTACATATCGCATAAACCTGTCACCCGGCTTTTTAAGCTTCCTGACGTCTTCTGCCGATGAAGTGACAAAAAGAACTTCAGCTCCACTGACATAGTTGAGTTCCTTTATTTTTTTCAAAAATGCGCTCCCCAGTATTTGAAAAGAGAATCCTTGTTCAACCGCCTCTTTGCTGACCCTGCTCCACTCGCGCATATACTGGGAAACGGCTCTCATCATGTAGCCTTTAAGTGAAATATCATAACGCAGAAATTCCATTTCATGATAGCGGTCATAACAATTATCCTCATCAAATCCTATACCACTGACTAGAACCACCTTACCAAACGGCAGAGCAGGTGATTTCGTTTCGCTGATATCAGGACCGACCAGGGAAATATAACCATCATTAACGAGTGATGAATCGCCTGTCCATGCCAAAAATGATATTGATTCGTCCTTTGGATTACCCAACTCTATGCCTGTATCAGACTTTAATACAATATCCCGCGGCCCTGCTTCAGGCCATGGAAAAACGTCTAATGCCTTGAATTCTTTTAATTTGCCCGCTACCCTATTCCTATTAATATGATCTTTTACTTCATTAATAAGACTGTCTAAAAGTTGCATTTTATTCCTTTGTCATGGTCAGTTTAATATGAGGTATCTATTTATTAGCACCATATTGTTTCAATAGCTCAATTATCAGGAAATGGCCCTGCTCTGACGCTATAAACAGCGGAGTAAATCCGTTTGTTTTACAGACCATATTTACATCGGCTTTGGCTGCCAGCAAGAGCTTGACGATTTCGGTATGGCCCTCCTGTGACGCCATATAAAGCGGAGTAATACCATCTGTTGTGACTGCATTTACATCGGCCTTAGCATCCAGCAACAGCTTGACGATTTCGGTATTCCCTTTCGCCGACGCCATAAACAGCGGAGTATTGCTGTATGTTTTGTCAGATGCATTTACATCGGCCTTAGCTGCCAGCAACAGCTTGACGATATCGTTATGCCCATTCTGCAATGCAATATACAGCGGTGTAATGCCATCTATCGTGGCCGTATTTACATCTGCCTCAGCTGCCAGCAACAGCTTGACGATTTTGGTATGGCCATACGACGACGCTATATACAACGGAGCATAGTCGTCTTTTGTGTTAGCGTTTACATCAGAACCGGCTTTTATCAATTTACTGATTTTAGCTATATCACTATCGGTAATTTCAGCTATTTCACTATCTGTAAAAGATTCAAAAATAGCCTTCAGCTTTATGGTATTACTCTTAAATATAAGGGCTTCCATTAATTTATTTACTTCTGAAACAAAAGTACCATCAGGATATCTCTTTAAATATTTATTATAACCATAAATGGTATTTTCCTCTTTGGCATCCTTGAAGCTGAGGTCTTCCCTTAATTTTTCCGCCTCGGGTGTAAATTCGGTATCTCCATATTCCATCAGGAACTTGTCATAACTTTCGATAGTGTTTTTCTCTTTGGCAGTTTTAAATGCCCCTCCCGCACAGCCAACAAAAAAAACAACAAACAGCAAGAGTAATAAACCCCCGGACAGGCATCTTGACTTCATAGAACCCCCCTTTTCGCCTAACAAGTTTTTATTCAATATTTTTTGTTGTTTTGTACCAGATCGCTCAAGTTTTGCATGATTATACAATATACACCGAATTGTTCAGTAATGTAAAATGTAATTTAAAATGAAATATACGAATGAAATTCAATTGAATTAAACGCCTACTAAATCTGTAATTAATTCCGTAACGTAATTCCGGTAATAGAAATTCTATCGTTTTGTGGTAAAAATCGATATATTGTGTTTTAAAGTATTTATGATATAGCTTAATAAAATCATTCTGAATCTATACTCTGTCGCAGTCGAGTTGCACTACATATGGTGCACCGCTTGTTCTGCTTTTAATGATTTTGTAATTGAAAAATAGCTCCAACATTCTTGAAGACACCGATTTTTAAGTATCATACATGTAAATTTGGAGACTTTTTGATGGCTAAAAAATCCACCTATGAAGAATTGGAACAAAGGATTAAGGAATTAGAAGAGGAATCTGTTAAGAGCAAGCGGATTGAGGCGGCGCTACGGGAAAGCGAAGAGCGTTATCGGCAGATTTTCAATATTGCCCCGGCCGGAATTTATGAAGTGGACTTTCGCACCGGGAAATTAGTCAACGTAAACGATGCGATATGTGAATATTCGGGCTATACTAAGGATGAACTTCTTTCTATGAATGCGATAGATTTGTTGACTGAGGAAAGCAAAAAAAGATTCCTAAACAGAACAAGCAAGATATTAAAGGGAGAGAGTATACCGAACAATGTTGAATATGCGATTTACAAAAGAGACGGTAGTGAGATCTGGTTAAGCATTAACAACAAATTTATTTACGAGGGCGATGATCTTGTGGGAGCAACAGTCATTGCGCAGGACACCACCGAACACAGGAAAGTGGAGGAGGCGCTACGGGAGAGTGAAGAAAGATATAGAGAACTATTCGAGCGTTCACTTGATTGTATTTATATACATGATTTTGAGGGCAATTTTATCGACGCTAATCCCAATGCCTTAGACTTGCTTGGATATACTAAGGAGGGGATCACATCTCTTAATTTTGCTTCTCTATTAAGCGAAGATCAATTATTAATGGCATTCAATGAACTAAGAGGTGTTATTGAAAAGGGTGTTCAAAATAATCTTTCTGAATATAAAATAAGGAAGAAAAATGGTGATTATGTATATGTTGAGTCCAAAGGCTCTTTAATACACAAAGATGGCGAACCTTATGCAATAATGGGAATCGCAAGAGATATTACCGAGCGTAAGCAAGCAGATGAAAAGCTTATGAAGCTGTATGATGAATTGGAAAAACGTGTTGAAAAGCGAACCCGGGACCTGGCAAAAATCAACAAAGAATTGGGAATAAAAACAGTGAACCTTGAAGAAACCAATACTGCGATGAAGGTATTGTTGAAAAGAAGAAATGAGGATAAGCTTGAAACCGAAGAAAAAATACTCGCCAATATTAATGAGCTGATCAAACCACTCATTGATACGCTGAAGGGGACCAAACTGGATAAGCGACAATCCACCTGTCTGGAAATACTGGAAACAAACCTCAGGGATATTGTCTCCCCGTTTTCCCGTGAACTAGGCTCAAAATACTGGAGGCTGACCCCTATGGAGTTCAAGGTTGCAAATTTTGTTAGAAGCGGTAAAACGACTAAGGAAATTGCCGAGTTACTTCACTTGGCCACAAGCACCATCTAATAATATTCGCAAGAAACTCGAAATAAAAAATAGAAAGATTAACCTCAAAACCTACTTATTCGATTTAGAATAATATGGTATTTTAATCCATATTATATCCATTATCATTCCATATTGTCTTTCCGGCCTTTTATAAATAAGAATAAAACAACAAATCCCCAACATCTCAAAATATTTTTACGGGGGAGACACTAATGAGAAAACGTATTTTTTCTACAGTTGACCCGTTTAAAGCATGTGACAAGGAAAATGAACTTCTCACAAAAGGGTATCAACCAATAGATAGGAGTATATATAATCTATCTAAATTGGAGTATGTAAAATTTGAACATATACGTCACAAATTTGTCTTATGAGGTCACCCAGAGAGACTTGTGGTTGGCTTTTGAACCATTCGGGCTGGTCAGGTCAGTCAAGATTATAAAAGATAAGTATAATGGCAAATCAAAAGAATTCGGTTTCGTTGATATGCCTTCAGAGACGGAAGCCCGTTTTGCGATCAACAGCCTAAACGGTAAAGAGTTTATGGGAAAACAACTCAAAGTTAATACGGCTCGTCGTCGTCCCAAAAGAGGAAGAAGAAGGAAACCATGCGCAAAATAATTATTGGTCTCGGTAAAAAATTTTAAGACGCGAATGAAACATAACAGACACAATATGCTACTACTTCAACTTTTGATATTTATAAATTTCCGAAATTAACTCACTACGATCAAAATAAACTTCGTTACGTCTAATTAATCCGACATCGTTAAATTGAACAAAACAGACTCCTATGCATTCAATAGTTTTTGAACCAACCGGTATTTTTGCCAACCACTTGTTTAAAAAACCGCCCTCCATTGGAATAGGCTCAATCTGTGTCCAAACCCAATCTGGATTCTGTGCAAGCAACTTACTAAAATATGATAACAATTCATCTTTACCACGAACTCCGTTGGGAATAGCTGGATCAAGATATATAACATCATCGGAATAAAAGCCGGCTAACTTTTCAGGGTTATTACCAGTCCACGCAGGCAACCATTGTGAAGCGAATCCTTTGGCTTGTTCTTTTGTCATCATATGTAAATATTCCTCATAGAGTTACAATGCCGTTTATAAGTAAGCCGATTGCACGCCAATTTCTCAACTTTCCCCATAATATTATAAATTCCGTATTATACAATATTTTTTATTCTGAAAAAATCGCCTGTTTTTGCCATTTTTTCATTCGGGAGTTGGGTATAGTGTTGGGCATTGATTTTTAGATGCAAATAATAGGTTTAAGTAAATGCTATAACTCTTTGTTTTTGTTGGTGGTGATCCCACGGGGAATCGAACCCCGGTTTCCGGCGTGAGAGGCCGTTCAATAAAATGCGCTAAGTGCAGGATATTCATCTTTTTTTAAGTTATTTTAAAATGTTATGATAAATTGGGATTGTACCTCAGAGTACCTAAAAGTACCTCAAAATACCCTCTGGAGGACGCTGTCTACTCCCTATGTACTCCCTGAAATTTGATTGAGCTTGTTGACTGTGGAGGGTTTTGAGAGATTGGGGAGGAAAATTGCATTGTACTGGAATCAAGGGTTTGAAGAAATCACAATTTTAATGATCCATGTTTTCGATTGAATTTCATTATCATATCTCATACTTTTCGTTGTCCCTACGTAATTTTCTGCTTGCTTGAGTTCTGGAAAAGAACACAGAAAATCGATTTTCCAAATTCTGCAAGATCGGAAGTGGAAAACACCAGTCTTAATCCCCAGTCTTCGATGAGCTCTGTAAAGGATAT
>JAFDJC010000198.1 GCA_019307665.1 Deltaproteobacteria bacterium
GTGGACACGCACCTGGTCATCCCTACCTGAATCGCTGCTGTTGTCACATCCGTAGAAGGCACAACACCATAACAGCACAAGACAGGCAAGAGCCAGGCGCCCAAAGTAAAATGTATGAATTCGTATACGCATATCAAACTTTTTCTGCTTTAAAAATTAATATCTAAACAATGTTTATAGCTGATAATGCTGTTATTGTCAATCATAATGCAAATCGCCGGCAGGGTAACCTCATTTGGAAATTAAAACTATGAACAGCATCCGGCAATGACATCGTAGGGGCAACCCCCTGTGGTTGCCCTATTTCATTACATTCCCAGAGGTTCGGGCAGGCACTGGGGTCTGCCCCTACAGGTTACAAAGTGAGGCGGCAATTTGTACCGCATTTCGGACATTTCACGACAATCGGCCTTTCACTGGAAGGTATTACAATCGGTTCCTTACATTTTGAGCATTTGACGGTTGCTTTACCTTTTTGGTCTTCAGATGCCGCCTTTCCGATATAGGCCATTATAGCTCTTCTGACGCAGATATTATCATCTTCGCTTTTACATAGAGATTTTAACTTTCCATAATCCTGATTCGAAATTACAAAATGTGTCTCCAGAGTGTGGCTTTTTTCCAGGGCATTATTCAGTTCTTCCAGGGTATCCGCAAGGTCGGCAAACTTCATATCACCTGAATGCATCTTTTCCTGGACCATATTTTTTAAATCATCAACAGAAAACCATTCTCCATTGTATTCTATTTTTGCATCTTCGAGACGAATCTTACGCACACGACCTCCTTAAAAGAGATAAAGCGTTTTCCTGCATCAGTTCAAATTCTATTTCATCCAGGCCGGCTCCTGCCACTATCTGTCTTGCCTTCAACTCATCAATCAGGTCTTCCGGGGCATGTGTGTCGGTATTAACAACAAGGCCTGCGCCGGCCTTTTTCGCGAGTTTCGCCAAATGACCGTTTGTAAGTGAATGACCCTTTCGGCCGGTTATTTCCAGGAAGATCCCACGTTTTTTTGCCAGCAGAACATCCTCCATGGTAATAAGGCCCGGATGCGCAAGCACATCAATATCCGCTTCCAGGGCTGCATGGTTTGTTCCCTCGGCAACCGGTTCCGCAATTGTTTCACCATGAACAAGGATAATTGCCGCACCCAGGGAACGCGCCTTTTTTGCAGTATCTTTGATTAAGGATGGCGGGACATGGGTAATTTCAATGCCCGGAATAACAGTGATATCAAGAACTTTATTCAATTCTTCAGCAGCTTTTTTTATCCTTGGAATAATAAAATCGATATTGGAGATGTCTGCATGGTCAGTCAGTCCGATCCCTTTAAGGCCTTTATATTCGGCTCGCCTTGCAAGCTCAGAGGGGATCAGTTCACCGTCGCTGAATATGGTATGTGCGTGAAGATCTATCATAATCAAACTTTATATTTACCAAAATCTTCGGGAGACAATTTCTCAAGATAATCAGCCCATTTTTTTCCTTCAGTGCTTTTATCGGACAACTCAAAATTATTATCTGCATTTTTGAAGGTGTCAATCACTTTGTCATCAACATAGATAGGCGCTTTAAAACGGAGAGCCATGGCAATGGCGTCGCTCGGCCTGGCATCCATTGAAAATTTTTTTTCAGGACTAAGAAAATAGATTTTGGCATAAAAAGTATTATCCTTTAGGTCACAGACTTCTATTTTTGCCACTTCCATGTTTTCCTGTTTCAGTAAATTCTTAAAAAGATCATGGGTCATTGGCCTGTCAAAGTTGATATTCTGCATAACAGAAGCAATGGATGTTGCTTCCAACAGTCCAATCCATATTGGAATAGTATGTTCATCAGTAATCGATTTAAGTATCAGGATCGGAGTATTTGAAGTTTGGTCGATTGTTAGACCTGCTATGGTGACTTCATGCAGCATAAGTGATTTCCCCCTTAATGTCGGTTACAGGTGTTCCCTTCAAGGAGTTTGAAAGTGCTTTTTCAATCCTGACATTGATCAGTTTCCCTAGTAAATGATCATTGCAGGATAAATCGGTTCTGTCCAGAGTAAAATTGACTATTTTATTTTCAGGCGTCCTTCCGGTCCATTGTAGGTCTTGAGATATGGCATTGGGTTTGTCTGAGTTGTTTTTTTTACTCGGCCCTTCCACAAGAACCGTGACAATTTTGTTGATAAACGCTTTGTTTTTCCTTCTGGTATATTCCTTCTGGAGATCGAGAAGTTTAAGAAGCCTTTCTTTTTTAACGCCTTCTTCTAATTTATCATTAAAGGATGATGCCGGCGCCAATTGGCGGTCGGAATAAGCAAAGGCAAAGAGCCCGTCAAATTCGATTGTTTTCATGAGGTCAAGGGTCTCTGCAAATTCCGATTCCGCCTCCCCCGGAAAACCGACGATCATGTCTGTAGTTATCGCAATGTCAGGCTTCACTGATCGCAGTGAGCCAATTTTTTCAAGATATGCTTCCCTTGTATATTTTCGATTCATTTTTTTCAGAATTTTATTTGACCCTGATTGAATTGGCAGGTGAATATGGTTGCATAGTTTTTCAAGGTCTCTAAAAGCATGGATAAGGTTCAAGGAGAGATCCTTTGGATGGGATGTTGTGAACCTTATTCTTTGGAGCCCCTCGATGTCGTTTGCCATGGCCAGCAACTCGGAAAAAGAAGATAGACCTTCCTTTTTTCCATAGCTGTTGACATTTTGTCCGAGAAGGGTCACCTCTTTCATCCCTTTTTTAACCCGGATTTTGATTTCATTCACAACGTCTTCGGGCAGGCGGCTGGTCTCTCTGCCGCGAACGTAAGGCACAACACAATAGGTGCAATAATTATCACATCCACGCATGATGGTCACGTAATCTGTTATTGGCGTTTTTTTGGCATGAATTGTTAGGGCAGACCTTGATTTTCCGGACATATCCACATCAATGGCTGTCTCACCTGTTTTTTCCGCCTGTCTTATCAAGGCGGGAAGACGGCCTAACACATTGGTTCCGAAGACAATATCTACAAAAGGAACGCGCTTCAATATGTTTTTCGCTTCCTGCTGAGCAAGGCATCCACCGATGGCTATCATTAGTCCGGGTTTTTTATTTTTAAGATCTGCCATACGCCCAAGAAAACTGAATGCTTTTTGTTCAGCTTTTTCCCGAATAGTGCAGGTGTTGATTATCACAAGGTCGGCTTTTTTAACATTGTCTGTCAATTTATAACCGAGTATTGAGAGATCAGATAGTATGGTGCCGGAATCATATACATTCATCTGGCATCCTATGGTTTTTATATATAGATATTTAGTTTTCATATGGTTTCATCTGTTTTCAACCGGCTTCTTCTATTAGAATATCTTTTTTAAGTTTGCTCAGAATAGATTCAACCTCTTCGACGCATCCGGGTGCGATGCTGAGTCGAACAAGCCCTTCCTTGGCGTTGATCGTGGTGACAACAGCAATGCCGTCATACGCCTCAAGGATGAATCTTAGAAACGATATTTCCCGTCTGTCGATTCTGAAATATTTTTTTTGGGTTTCCACTTGAAATGTGTAACATCACCTGTATCTTGTTTTCAATATTTTTATTTGCCCTGGATTTTTTATTTGGCTTAGATATTGCCATAAAGCCTTTGATAATGTATCTGCCTGTTATGGAGAAAAAAGTAAAAATTTTGAGTCCTGACATGCGGGCTGTAAACAATGTCCGAAGGGCTTTAAAGAGTAGTTTGGTTCTGGCAAAAGTCCTTGTAAACAGAAACATTAAAACCCCTGAAGATGCGCTTACATTCATGCAGCCTTCCTTTGATACCATGACATCACCTTTTGCTATAAAGGACATGACCAAAGCGGTCGATCGCGTTTGCAAAGCATTGGAAAGCAGGGAAAAGATATTAATTTTCGGCGATTATGATGTTGACGGTGTAACTTCGACAGCAGTTATCTTTGAATTTTTAAAAGCAGCAGGTGCAGATGTGTCCTGGTATATTCCGCATAGAGAAAACGAGGGATACGGGTTTCAGGAAAGCCATATTGAAAAGCAAGTCATGCCTTCGGGAATTGGTCTGATTATCACTGTGGATTGCGGATCGGGAAGCCATGATGCCATCAATAAAGCTGGTAAAGCGGGCATAGATGTTGTTGTTACCGATCATCACACAATATCCCAAGACCTGCCGCCGGCTGTTGCAATTGTTAATCCCAGGCGCCCTGATTGTTCATCAGGCCTTGATCATCTCGCAGGCGTTGGCGTTGCGTTCTATTTTGTCATAGGGCTCAGACAGCGATTGCGGGAAAAAGGTTTTTGGAAAAATCGTCTGGAACCGAATCTTAAACAGATGTGTGATCTTGTGGCTCTCGGAACGATTGCCGACCTGGTGCCGATGATCAGCGAAAACCGTATATTCTCAAAAACCGGGCTTGATATGATCGGGCATGGAAAACGACCGGGACTTAAGGCCTTGACCGATGCATGCCGGATAAAAAAATCGGTTATCGATTCAGACGATGTGGCGTTTAAAATTGCTCCGCGATTAAATGCCGCTGGAAGAATCAATCATGCCAAAGATGCCTTTCTGCTTCTCACTGAAGAAAATCGGGAGAGAGCCCGCAGAATGGCTGAATTATTATGTGAAATGAACTTAACCCGGAAAGTGATGGAGAATAATATTCTTGGAGAAATCCAAAATTACTTAAATGATCATCCCGGACGCCTTGAGATGAAAACCATAGTGCTTTACCGTGACTCCTGGCAGAAAGGTCTTTTAGGCATTGTTGCCTCAAGACTGGTTGATCTCTATTTTCGTCCCGTGATTTTAATTTCAGGGCAGGGCGATAATTGCAGGGGGTCTGCAAGAAGCATTCCCGGTTTTGACATGTACAAAGGACTTGAATCATGCTTTGAACATATAGAGGAATTCGGCGGACATAAGATGGCTGCCGGGTTGTCCATTAAACCCGAGCAAATAGAACGGTTCTGCCATGCTTTTGAACTTGAGGCAAAAAAGAGGTTAACATCCGAACATATGATACCTAAAATAGATGTTGATTGTAAGCTTGCTTTTTCAGAAATGTCCGCTGCCTTAATAGATGAGCTTGCATTAATGCAGCCGTTTGGCACAGGCGTTCCGGAACCGCTCTTTCTTGCAGAAAATGTAAACGTATTGTTTTCACAACTTGTGGGTGAAAACCACAGGCGTATGAGGCTTTCCCAAACCGGATGCAGGCCCGGTTTTAGAGAGGCTCAGGCAATAAATGCAATTCAGTTCAATATCGACCCTTCAGAGTCCGTACCAGGTGTATATAAAAGAATTCTTTTTCGGCTCAAGTGGAATTACTGGAACGGGAAGAAGTCTCCCCAGATGATCATTGAAGATGCATTGTGAAGTGGATTTTAGATAGCTTCTAATTGTTTACAAAGCATTCCACAGCATTTCTATAAAAATCAGCCTGTTGAAGTGATAGCTATATCAGCAAACTCCCTTTTCAATTATTGTAACAAACAAAGAATATGTATGGACTATTGGAAACCTTTGTCTCACCCGTATAAGCATTGATCATAGATCTGCTGTTGCCAAAGAATGAAAGATCACGCGGGCCATCAAGTTGTCCGCCCTCTCCCCAATGGAGAATTTGATATATCTTTCCTCCGTAAACAACAGCATAATGCGGAGCATTACTCGGATCATTTGGGGGAGGACCGGAATAAAACATAATGATATCACCATCTTCTAATAAAGATGCATTGTTTGGATCGTATGTATCAGGTACTGCACCCTCGTAAACTTTAATGTAGCGATTTTGGTCGAGCAAATTTTTAATCTCTGCTTTTTCTTCCAAAGTGGTTTTTCCACTTGGAGGAACACTACCTGTAATTTCTGCGTACGCGAGATCCTGGCAGTACTCGAATCTTGTCGGGTTAGAGTTATATAGATCGCACAGATTCTGGAAAGCAGGAACATTGCAGGCTGCGCCCAGCACTTGCCGCTGACCCGAAGTTGAGAGCGTTCCCGTACTC
>JAFDJC010000420.1 GCA_019307665.1 Deltaproteobacteria bacterium
TATATAAAACTCCCAGACCTCAGCACCGGTCTTGTCTTTCAATAGATGGGCAAACTTCATGGAATACATGCAGCATACCCTGGAGCAGTATTTGTTATATTTTTTATCCCTTGAACCAACACAGTGAATTATCGCCACTTTTTCAGGAGGCTTCCCGTTTTTCATCAGGATGCTGCCCGAAGTTGGGCCGGTTGCGTTGTTAAGTCTTTCAAACTGAAGACTTGTGTAGACTTCCGGGTATTTACCAAATCCATACTGCTCAAGCGGTGTGGGGTCGAACGCCTTGAACCCTGTCGCGTATATCACAGCGCCCGTATCGATATCGATATATTCGGGCTTCTGTTCATAGTCTATAGCACCTGCTTCACAGAATTTTTCGCAGATACCGCATTTTTTACCTTTTCCGAGTTTCAGACAATTTTCAACATCAATCACGGGCGTCATGGGAACCGCCTGCGGAAACGGCGAAAATATAGCTGTTCTTTCTGTCAGCCCCTCATCAAACTCGCTTGTAATCTTTTTTGAAGGGCATTTTTCCATACATACTCCGCATCCCGTGCACTTCTCTTCATCAACATATCGCGGCTTCTTTTTTATCCTGGCTTTAAAGTTGCCCACAAATCCTGTTATCGATTCAACTTCGCTCCATGTATGAACTGTAATGTTCTCATGCTGACTGACACTGACCATTTTTGGTGTCATTATGCAGGCAGCGCAGTCAAGGGTAGGAAATGTCTTGTCAAATTTTGCCATATGGCCGCCGATTGAGGGCTCTCTTTCGACAACAACTACTTTTAAACCGGATTCTGCGGCTGTCAGCGCCGCCTGCATGCCCGCGATTCCTCCACCGATTATCAGGACTGATCTGGTGACATCGACTTTCCGGGTTGAAAGCTCCTTGTGATGCGAAACCCTTGCAACCGCTGCAGCGACAAGTTCTTTTGCCTTTCTAGTGGCATCAGCTTTCTCTTTTGTGACCCAGGACGAATTTTCCCTGATATTGGCCATCTGAAAAAAAAATTTGCTTATCCCCGCTGTTTCGCATGCCTTCCTAAAAGTGATCTCGTGCATGCGCGGTGAACAGGATGCAACAACTACCCGGTTTAGCCCTTTTTCTTTTATATCGTTGATGATAAGATCTTGTCCCGGGTTTGAGCACATGAACTTATATTCTGCTGCTATTTTTACATTGCCAAGTCCCTGAGCGAACTCTCTTACAACTTCGATATCTACTTTTGACGCGATATTCATTCCG
Organism: Deltaproteobacteria bacterium; assembly: GCA_019307665.1. Classification (GTDB taxonomy): domain Bacteria; phylum Desulfobacterota; class Desulfobacteria; order Desulfobacterales; family SURF-7; genus JAFDJC01. The sequence goes on from JAFDJC010000420.1 coordinate 1,256, forward strand.
CAATGGCAGATATAAACTCCTATAACCGGCTTTTCACTTTTTATTGCCATGCAAAAGTTCCTTGTTTACACGTATCAGCAGTTTATCCAGACCCAACTTTTCAGGTTTTATCCCCAAAGCAAGCCCTGCGACCTGGGAAAAATAAGTAACCGGGACAGCTGTGCCCATACCGGTTTGACCATGGTCGAGATTGAGCTGGCACAGCGGGCACAGGGTTGTAACAAGATCCGCCTTCCTGTCAAGAACACCATTTATTATTCTCTTTATAATAGGCCCGCTCTCCTTTGAATAAGGGATAGCAAGAGAAGCACCGCAGCACATGGTCTTTGCCGAATGATCAACCGATGTAAAACCCGCTTTTGCTATCAATTTTTCCAGCATGTCAGCAGGTTCAAGATCATTCCACGGCCTTGTAAGCTGGCACCCGTAATATGCCGCGACTTTTATACTACTGAAATCCAATTTTTTCTTTTCATTCCCCAGTTTTATTTTTTCACTCCATAGCTCGTCCGGGACATCGTTAACAAAGACTTCAAGAAAATGGCGAATTTTTGAATTTTCATCATATTCAAGGCCTTCATCAGAAAGTCTTGTGTTTATATCTTTTACGTAATCTTTGTTACTGCTCAGCTTTTCTGTTACCTTTCTGAGAGTTGTATAGCAGGCATTGCATCCCGTCACGATCTCCTTGTATCCCGCCCTGTCGGCAAGGGCAAAGACCCTTGCGCCGAGAAGTAAAGTGCCCGCCTCATCCAAAGCTCTTTCTCCTTTGATCTATTTCTTTTGAGAAGCGTTTCGATAGTACGTCTGTTTTTCGTCATCGCCGGCTTCATTTCCATTCGTTTTCTTACCATCAGTTTTATTGCAAGGGGCAGGCTCTTTACAGCATCAAACGGGTGTTTCATGCTGTATTTTGCCATGACAAGCTGGTCTGTGACCCTTCCGAACCGCACCATGTTATCCGCAAATGACGAATAAAGATCCGGCATTTTAGGCCCGTGCGGCACTGTTTTCATTTTCAATGCCATCTGCTTCAGAGTATACATGATATCGGTCACGGGTATTTCCTGCGGGCACCGTTCAACACATTGATAGCACGAAGAACAGAACCACGTGGTATTCGACTTCAGGACTTCATCCATCTCGCCATCTCTTATTAGGGCAAAAAGCCCTCGTGGCGCATAATCCATTTGATCTGTAAACGGACATGAGCCGCTGCACGTGCCGCACTGAATGCATTTAAGAATATCTTTGCCGTGGTCTGTGTTGTAAAAAAATTCCTGAAGTTTCGGGTATGGGGTCATGATATTTTCTCTTTAAGTTTTGTTGGAATCTAACTGATTTCTCAAAGCGAAGTTATAGTATTTAAACCTTTTTATGTTTTTTTTCAACCTTTGAGTTTATTACTTTTTTATACATGTCTCTTTTTTAGTTTAGCCCTGTAATAAGGTTCTTTTCCTTCTACTTCTTCCATAATGATCACCTCAAACGATGAGGACTGAAGAACCTTAAAAAGATCGGATGATGTTTCAGGATTGCTCCATAAAATTTCCAAAGTTCCTCCGACAGACATTTCCTTAAAGGTGTTGCTCACCTTGAGGAGTGTAAACGGTGTTATAAATCCTCGAAGATCAAGAATTTGCATTTTGTTTTTCCAATATTCCCTTTTTTCTCTTTACAAGCAATTCAGATGCCAATTTAATATAGAGTATGAAAAAGGAGGTGCTAAATGTGTTATTTTTTTTAACAGAAAGAACGATGTTTGAAAAAAACTGAACAGATACTGGAAAACGATAAAAGAAAAGTTATATAGTTTAAAGATTGGCTTGAATTTCCTACACAAATTTATTATGGACAGATTAAAAAATCCATCCTATAATATTGAACCAAAAATACTTAAAGGAAA
>JAFDJC010000199.1 GCA_019307665.1 Deltaproteobacteria bacterium
CACTGCTTCAACAGAATATGAAACTTGTAATGAGCAATTGAGCCCATTTGGCGGGCTTTTATCATTGTTCAAATTTTTAGATCTCGTTAAATTTGATGAAATATTTAAAAACGCTTATCGGGAACCAAGCCGTAAGCCCAAGCTTGGCCATCGTCTTATGGTGATTGGTATTTTGATGCTACTATTTATAGGATTTAATCGTATTTGGCATTTTACCTATATAAGGTTGGATGCTATGCTTTGCGGATTTTTTCGTCTTACCAAATTGCCGGTGGCCAGCACTTTCTGGCGTTATATGGATAGCCTTGGGATAAACCAGGCCAATTCGTTTATCATAATTATGCGCGTATTGCGAGAACGAGTCTGGCAGCTATGTGGTTTAGTTTACCCAAAGATACAAATAAGTATAGACACGACTGTTGAAACTCTTTATGGGAACCAGCAAGGCGGTCGCAAAGGACATAACACAAAAAACCGTGGCAAAAAGGGATACCGGCCGGTTCTGTGTTTCATAGATGAAACACGTGAATATCTGCTCGGTAAACTTCGCCGAGGCGATACCATGGGCGGAAAATAGACAGCAGCCTTTATAACAAAAATTAAGTTTCAATTGCCTGTATGCGTTAAAAAAAATTTATTAAAAAACAAACCCCGGCTTATGATGTTTTTAAGCATGGCCTCAGCTACCCTTTATGGTATAAGCGGTGAAATTCATCAGCACTTTGTTCCCACCAGAACAGCTGATATGTGGGATGTGCTGGCTGACATGCTCGGAAGTATTTTCAGCGTTTTTATTATTCATCAGGTTCTATCCCGACGGATTCAGTAGTCTTCTGATTTGATAGTTATTTAACCGATGACCATATTGACAGATATTCATCCGTTATGCGATATATTTGATATTACAATACAATATATGCTTCCCGCTATTTTAATTTTTAATTTCAGGCTTGACTTCACCAATAAATGTAATTACAATAATTACATAATAATTTTAATAAAAAACAAGGAGCAACACCCATGGAAAAACAAATACGAGCAAGGGATGTCAAGATAGTCCCTATTGGAAATTCCAAAGGAATTCGCATATCAAAGCCTCTCCTTCAAAAATATGGACTTAAAAATTCCCTTTTACTTGAAGAAACAGACAGGGGGCTACTTCTTCGTAAAAAAGAAGGGAGTAAACTTTCTTGGGAAGATACGTATAAAGCCATGGCGGATGATAAGGAGCGTTGGGACGATTTTGACACAACTCTTCTTGACGGACTGGAGGATGAAGACTTTGAATATTAAAAGGTATGAAATATATTTTGCTGATCTCAACCCCACGATAGGAAGCGAGATAAAAAAAGTACGTCCTGTTGTCATCATTAGCCAAGATGAAATGAATCAATATCTGGAAACCATTGTCGTATGTCCCTTAACCTCAAAATTGCACCCGCAATGGAGAACCCGGCTACAGATTAAATGCGTAAAAAAAAATGCTGAAGTAGCTGTTGACCAGATACGCACCATTAGCAAAAAAAGATTGAAGAAGAAACTTGATAAATTATCAAAAATCAAAGCTGCTCAATTGCGTAAGCTCATAACTGATATGTACGGTGAATAGCCTTATTTATTCATTACATCGCACAACACCGCTGCTCACGGGCGCGCATCTCTTTGTGCGTGATATTCTTTCCCTGCGTACCGGCAACGAATTGCCGGCACCACCCATCATCCATTTTTCGTTTTGAACAAATTTATCAAAAGGTGGTTTTATCACTTACAAATCCGACCCAACTACCGAATTTAATACGTTTACAAGTATTTGAGCCCTGTTCTTGGGAAATGTCCTGAGTATTCTTGCATTGACAAAACACCAAAATTACTATAATAAACTGTTTTCTATCAACATAAGAAGGAGACGTTGTGCCATGGACTCTGCACATGGAATCACCATAAACGGAAACGAGCTTTTCTTCAGGCCCGGCGAGACGATTCTCGATGTTGCCAGGCAAAATAACATAGACATTCCGACCCTTTGTTATCTCAAGGGCACAACACCCACAGGCGCCTGCCGAATCTGCGTAGTTGAAGTGGAGGGAGCAAGAAGTCTTGTAACAGCATGCTCAACACCAGCCGCAGACAAAATGGTTGTTCATACTGAATCTCCCACAGTGATTGAATCCCGAAAAATGACCCTGCAGCTTCTCCTTTCAACAGGTAATCACAACTGTGCCATCAGTGATTCATCAGGAAGTGACTGGACGGAATTCCAGCTTAAAGTACAACAGGATGACGGAAGTGCCGAACTATGCCCCGTATGGGGCGACTGCCGGCTTCAGGATCTTGCCTACCGTTACCAGGTAACCGGTGATGGATTCGAGGCGACAGACTGTCCCTACCCTATGGAAACAGTCAACCCCTTTATTGTACGTGACTTCTCCAGGTGTATCCTTTGCGGAAGATGCGTACAGGCATGCAACGACATTCAGGTTAACAATGCAATCGATCTCGGATACAGAGGAACCATGACCAAAATAATTGCCGGAGAAGACGTAGCGCTCAAAGACTCCGACTGTGTATTCTGTGGAGAATGCGTGCAGGTTTGTCCGGTGGGCGCTTTGGTTGAAAAGGATGTAAAATATAATGTCAGACAATGGGAAACAAATAAAGTTCGCACAACCTGCAGCTATTGCGGTGTCGGCTGCCAGCTTTATCTTCACGTTAAAGACAACAACGTAGTTAAAGTGACGGGTGTGGAAGATGCTGCGCCCAATTACGGCAGTCTTTGTGTAAAGGGCCGTTTTGGTTTCAACTTCATAGGTTCTGATGAACGCCTGACAACGCCCCTTATCAAGGAAAACGGGGAATTCAGAGAGGCGTCGTGGGAAGAAGCCACAGGTCTTGTTGCTGACAAGCTGAACGCAATAAAAGATGAATTCGGCCCGGACAGCCTTGGTGTTTTTACTTCAGCAAGGATCACCAATGAAGAAAACTATATTACACACAAGTTTACACGGGCCGTACTGAAAACAAATAATATTGACCATTGCGCCCGTCTCTGACATTCCTCTACGGTGGCCGGTCTGGCCGCAGCATTCGGAAGCGGTGCAATGACAAACACAATTGGTGATATCGGCAAGGCTAATGTTATTCTTGCAACAGGGACCAACACAACCGAGAATCATCCGGTTCTCTCATCGGTAGTAAAAAGAGCGGTAAAATTCAATAATACCCGGCTCATTGTTTTTGACCCCAGGAAGATTAAACTTACGGAATTTGCGGAAAAATGGCTCAGGCCGAATCTCGGCACAGATGTAGCGTGGATTAACGGTCTCATGCATGTCATTATTAAAGAAAACCTCTTTGACAAAGAGTTTGTTGAAAACAGAACTGAGGGGTTTAAAGAACTTTCAGAAATCACGGAAAAATTTACGCCTGAATTTGTGGAAGCGGTTACAGGAATTCAGGCAAACGACATCATAGAAGCCGCAAGGATCTATGCGTCTGCAGGCGCCGGTTGTATTCTTTACTGCATGGGCATCACACAGCATACAACGGGAACCGACAATGTTAAATCACTTGCCAATCTTGCCATGCTCTGCGGAAACCTTGGCATAGAGGGCGGCGGCGTGAATCCGTTAAGGGGACAAAACAATGTCCAGGGAGCCTGTGACATGGGCGGACTTCCGAACGTCTTTACAGGCTACCTGAAAGTATCGGACGACAATGCCAGAGGCAGCCTGGAAAAAAAATGGAACGCTCCCGGCATACCTTCCTCGCCGGGGCTGACAGTAACAGAGATGGTACCGAAAGCCATAGAAGGCGAAATTAAAGCACTCTATATAATAGGAGAAAACCCGCTTGTTTCAGATCCTGACCTGAATCATGCGAAAAAAGGATTTAAAAATCTTGATTTTCTGGTTGTTCAGGATATTTTTATGACTGAAACAGCAAAAATGGCGGACGTGGTTCTCCCATCATCATGTTTTGCCGAAAAAGATGGCACCTTCTCAAATACGGAACGCCGAGTACAGCGCATCAGAAAAGCCGTAGAACCACCCGGACAGGCAAAATCAGACTGGGAGATCACATGTGAGATCGCGTCTCGAATGGGCTATCCAATGTCTTATCAAAATGCCAACGCTATTATGGAAGAAATCGCGGAAGTAACCCCATCATACGGCGGAATTAACTATGACCGGATAGAAGAAGAAGGGCTTCACTGGCCCTGCCCTGATGTGTCACATCCGGGAACGCCGATTCTGCATTCAGAAAAATTCCCAAGGGGAAGAGGCCTTCTTCATGCCATTGACTATATACCACCTAACGAACACACTGACGATGAATACCCTATGTACCTGACAACCGGAAGGGTTATTTATCACTACCATACGGGAACAATGACCAGAAAGACAGAAGGGCTAAACGAACGCTCACCTGAAAACTTTGTGGAGATTTCATCAGACGATGCATCCACGTACGGCTTAGAGGACGGCTCAATGGTTAAAATTGCATCAAGGCGGGGATTTATTACGGCAAAAGCAAAAATTTCTTCAAAAGCAGTGAACGGTACAATCTTTATCCCATTCCATTTTGCAGAAGCTGCGGCCAACAAGCTTACGAATGCTGCTTTAGACCCTATATCAAAAATTCCGGAATACAAAGTATGTGCGGTTAAATTATCAAATGCCGCATGAATACATTGAGTTTTTTGAATGTAAATATTTTTATCTGACGCAGTGTTGGCGGAAAAGACAGTTTCCATTAGGGCACTAAAAGCTTTCAATAATATTTCGGAGTAATATTCTAATAATGTGTGGTATTACAGGATTTTTACACACTTCTTTCCATAAAGACCTGTGGGAAACTACTCTTATCAATATGGCTCGAACGATTACCCATCGTGGACCCGACGATGAGGGCATATGGTTTGACATGGATGCAGGTGTCGGCATGGCGCACCGCCGGCTATCCATTATTGATCTTTCAAAAGAAGGACATCAGCCCATGATGTCCCCTTCAGGGCGTTATGTAATCGCCTATAATGGAGAGATTTACAATTTTTATAAAATACGCAAGGCTCTCAAAGATGAGTCTATTAAGTGGCGAGGGCATTCAGATACTGAAGTCGTTCTTGCGGCCATTGAGACTTGGGGCCTTGAGGCATCTGTCAAACGTTTTGTCGGCATGTTTGCTTTCGCTCTCTGGGATAAAAAGACACAGGTTCTTCATCTATGCAGAGATCGGATAGGTATTAAACCTTTGTATTATGCCCGTGTCCCCAAGGGTTTTTTGTTCGGCTCCGAACTTAAACCGTTAATAAAACATCCTGACTTCAAACCGGAAATCGATCGCAACTCTCTGGCGCTCTATTTTCGTCACAACTATATACCTGAACCTTATTCAATTTATAGCAACACATGGAAACTCACTCCCGGCAGCATTCTGAGTGTTTCTGCTGAATCTTTGAGAAACGACAGCAAGTGTAAAAAGCCTTTAGTCTATTGGTCTGCCAAAGCCATTGCGACATCAGGACAAAAAAATCCATTGCGAATTTCAGAAAATGAAGCATTGGAAAAATTGGAAGTATTAATACAAGACTCTGTCAGACTGCGAATGGTCAGCGATGTACCATTAGGGGTGTTTCTATCAGGAGGGATTGATTCATCGACAGTTGCAGCACTAATGCAGAGGAACTCTGGAAAAGCAATTAAAAGCTTTTCCATAGGGCTTCATGAGAAAGGGTATAATGAGGCAGAGGATGCGAAGGCCGTAGCAAAACATCTGGGAACCGACCACACTGAATTATACGTGACTCCGAAAGACACTATAAATGTTATACCGGAATTGCCTTATTTATATGACGAACCTTTTTCAGATTCTTCTCAGATTCCAACCTATTTGCTTTCAAAAATGACGCGTGAACATGTTACTGTTAGTCTTTCCGGCGATGGCGGAGATGAGCTTTTTGGTGGATATAATAGATATTTCTGGAGTAGAAATATTAAAAAATAT
>JAFDJC010000200.1 GCA_019307665.1 Deltaproteobacteria bacterium
GAAAAAAATTTGGTATAAAATAAACAATAATATTTAGTGCAAGAAAAAAACAAAACGCTGTTTGTAATCCGAAACCCGAAACCTGAAACTCGCAACGTGTGACTTTTAGAATAGAACCCCTTTCAGGGGCATCTCAAAGCCTGGTCCCCTGGGCCAGGATTCTTTACTTCGGCCTGCTGTGAGGTAAAAACAGACAGGCTTATCCGGATGAGACGGATTGGAAAGATTATGTTAAAATTTAAGGACAAGGTTGTAGTAGTTACAGGAGGCGCCAGCGGTATAGGCTTGGCAATTTGCCGAAGGTTTGGAAATGATGGCGCAAAGATCGGTATTCTTGATATGGACGCAGTTGGTGTAAAGAGAAGGGCGCGAGAACTGGAAGCGGCAGGGACTGATGTCCTTGGAATAAAATGTGATGTTACCATAAAAGAGGAATGCGATTTTGCAATTAATGAAATAATAAACCACTTCGGGGGAATAGACATACTTGTAAATAACGCAGGGATAACTCAAAGGGATGCTTTTGTAAATACACGTATTTCGGTGTTCCGGAAGGTCATGGAGGTTAATTTTTTCGGCTCTCTTTACTGCACAAAAGCTTCTATTGCAAGCCTGATCAAAAGAAAAGGCCTGATTATTGTTATTGAGAGTGTTGCCGGTGTGGCACCGCTTTTGGGAAGAACCGGGTATTGTGCCAGCAAGCATGCTCTCCACGGTTTGTTTACTTCCCTTCGCTCGGAAATCCGGGAGACCGGTACCCATGTGATGATTGTCTGTCCCGGTTTTATTAAAACAAATCTACAGAAAAGAGCGTTGGGGGGAGACGGAAAGGTTACGCATCATCCCCAGACCATCGTTGGAAAGCAGAACACGACGAAAAGTGTTGCCGAAGCTATATACAAAGGAGCAGTCAGACGGAAGCATATTCTTGTGCTGACAGCAGCCGGAAAAGCAGGTTACTGGATAAGTCGGATTGCACCGGTTTTATACGAAAGAATGATGGCAAGAAAATTCAGATCCGAATTAATCCGTTGATAAAAAAAAGCTAACAGCTCATCTTCTCCAGGAGGAGTGAACTGTGACAATAAAAGGAAACATTACGTGGGCCTGAAGGAAAGAAGAAGACGTGAAAAAGAGGAACGACGCATGCAGATTCTTGATGCGGCGAGGAAACTTCTTTTTACAAAAGGGATAAATGCAACCTCTATCAATCAAATTGCCAAACTTGCTGAGCTTGGCGTCGGTACCATCTATTTCTACTACAGAAACAAGGAAGAGCTGTTTGCTGCATTACAGGAGGAGGGCCTTGAGATTTTATATGAAAAAATTCAAGATGCTCTTGACTCAGGGAAAACTCCCGGGGAGAAGTTGAAAAAAATTGCATCCGCATATTTCAAATTCAGCTATGAATATAAGGATTATTTTGACATTATAAATTACTTTCTTTCATCTCCGGAAACAATTTTGTCAAAAAAATTAAAAAGCCGGGTTGATATGCATGGTACCAGAATTCTTGAAATTGTTGAAGATACCATAAATGAAGGTGTCAGGGCAGGACTTTTCAAGACGGAAAATGCAAGAAGATCCTCCCTGGTATTTTGGGGTATGCTTCATGGACTTACGCAGTTGAAAAAAATGAAGAATACTATTTTGGCTGGTGAGGGCCACGAGGAATTGATTGATTATGCAACAAAGAATTTTATAAAAGGTTTGAAGTAAGAAGTTTTTTAAAGGGGACGTTTTGAAATTAGCTTTTAAGAATATTTTCAAATACAGTTTACAAGGAGGCGTGATATGGCAAAGGTAAAAATGACACCCAGTGAAGCGCTTGTTGAGACACTGGTTGCAGAGGGTGTTGATACGATTTTTGGCATTGTAGGATCTGCATATATGGATGCCCTGGACCTTTTTCCGGCTGCTGGAATCAGGTTTGTTCCTGTTGCACACGAACAGGCGGCCTGTCATGCTGCAGACGGAATGGCAAGGGTGACAGGAAAACCCCAGGTATGTATAGGACAGAACGGTCCAGGAGCTGCTAATTTTGTTTCAGCTCTTACAGCTGCGTATTGGGCACATTCCCCGGTTATAGCCATTGCACCTGAAACCGGTTCCATGGGGCTCGGCACAGGAGGATTTCAGGAACTTGACCAGATGGCAATGTTTGAAAAGCAGACAGTCTATCAGGTGCGTGTGAACCGACCTGAGAGGATGGCTGAATTGGCAAGGCGGTGTTTTTACATGGCGAAAACTGAAAACGGCCCGGCGCATCTTAATATACCCAGAGATTATTTTTACGGTGTCTGTAATGATGAAATATATCCATCCATGGATATATCCCGGGGAATCGGTTCAAAGAAAGCCCTTGAATCGGCTGCGAGACTCCTTGCAGAGGCAAAGTATCCTGTAATTCTTTCCGGTGGCGGGGTTTCCCAGGGGGATGCTATTGAAGAAGTTAAGGACCTTGCGGAATATCTGACGGCTCCTGTTGTAAATAGTTATCTTCATAATGATACTTTTCCGGCTTCACACAGACTGGCAGCAGGCCCCATAGGTTACTGCGGATCAAAGGCCGCCATGAGGATTATTGCAAAAGCTGATGTTGTAATAGCTTTAGGCAGCCGCTTGGGACCATTCGGGACACTGCCGCAGTATGATATAAATTACTGGCCGGATAATGCCAGGATAATCCAGGTTGATGCAAATGCCTCTGTACTTGGTTTAAGCAAGAGGGTGGATGTGGCCTGTGCCGCTGATGTAAAGGAATTTACCGCAGAGCTTCTCAATGTTATCAGGGCTGTGAAACCTGATATGGAAGTAAATAAAAATCGTATTGAAGATGTCGGTAAAGAGAGAAAAATATGGCAGGATGAACTTGAAAAGTGGTCGACTTCCACCAGCAAGCTGATGCATCCGAGGAGGTTTTTAAGGGAGCTTACACTTGCCATGCCTGAAGGTTCGATTGTGGCAACCGATATCGGCAACAATTCATCTATGTGCAATGCATATTTAAAATTTGATAATATAAGGCAGCATATATCCGCTCTCAGCTGGGGAAATTGCGGCTTTGCATACGGAGCTGCCATGGGCGCAAAGATGGGCACGCCTGATACACCGGTTTTTGCGTTTCAGGGTGACGGTGCATACGGTATAAGCGGTATTGCAGAAGTAATGACGGCTGTAAGGGAAAACATTCCTGTTATTGCTGTGGTGGCAAACAATTTTGAATGGGGTGCAGAAAAAAAGAACCAGATAGACTATTATGACAACCGGTTTGTGGGCGCCAACATAATTGAAAATCCGGATTATGCACAGCTTGCGGAAGATATGGGTGCCAAAGGGTACAAGGTAGATGATTACAATGATGTTCAAGATGTAGTCCGTGATGCCGTTGCATCAGGTAAACCCTGTGTTATTAATGCTATCATCGAAGGAGGTGAAAATGTCCTGGCCGAGCCCTTCAGGCGGGACGCCCTCCAGATGCCGGTGCGGTATCTGCCCAAGTATGCTCACTTGAATGCTTGATGGAATGCACTACCAGAGCCAAGCGATTCCATACTTAGGGTTTCCCTACGCGAACCCTAAGTATGGGTACATTTAATAAAACAAAACCAGCTTATTAAAATACACAATGCCAGGGAACGTTCCGGAATCCCTCATTTAACCTATGAATGCCTACAAAGATTTCAAGAAAAAATAAAAAAAGCTTGACTTGTCATATGGAAGATATTACTATGCCAGATAGTAGTATGGATTAAGGTAAATGACATTAGTAGAGACCATTAAAGGAAAAAAATATGTCTGCCATTGATTTGATAATACTTGGATTTTTGCAAAAAAACTCAATGAGTGCCTATGAACTTACACGGTTTATTGAATCCAAACGGGTGCAAAAATGGGTAAAAATTGGCTCTCCAACAATATATCAAAACATAAAGAAGCTGGCAGCTAAAAATTATCTTTCAGGAAAAACTGTTAAAGAAGGAGAAATGCCTGAAAAGATAATTTACAGTATAACGAAATCCGGAAGGGAACATTTTCTAGAGTTGATGAACCGTTTTTCCGCTAATCCAGGTAAAATATTTTTTGATTTCAATGCACTTATAGCAAATTTGAGTCTTGTAGATAAAGAGACTGCCCTGGAAATGCTTCAGAATCTAAAAATTAGTTTTATCAATAGCAAGAAAGATGTAGATAATGATTTTACTGAATTGCCGGATGTCTTGATAGAAGGCAAGGCTATCATGAAACTGTATCGTATGATCTTCAGGGATATGATTAAATGGATTGATGAGTTGACTGAGAACTATCAGAATAAAGGGTGATTTTTTTTATTATGACACTATGAACCATAATAGTATGTGGCATATCTAACTATGGCTATCAAAAAAGGATAAGATGACTAAACGTATAGGAATTCTGAATTTCTCCCCAACAAATACAAACTCGACGAACTTGGTTTGTCATTTGCATTAGGTTAAGGGTTACGTATCAACGGTTGAGATTTGCATTGAACTTCGAAACTCTGAATCCGTGAACGCTTACAAATAGTTTTACCATCAAGCCAATGACTAAGCCATTAGATCTTACAAAAGGTTCCATCCCAAAACTGCTGCTCAGGCTTTCCGGGCCCATTGCTTTTTCTATGCTCATGTTCACCCTCTATCTTATGGTAGACCTCTATTTTGTTGGTCGCTTGGGACCCGACGCAGTGGCTGCAGTCTCAATTTCCGGGAATGCCTTCTTTATGGTTTTCGGCCTATCATTTATTATCGGGATCGGAGGCATGGCCCTAATTGCCAAAGCTTTTGGAAAGAGGGACTACAAAGAAGCAGCAAAGATATACAAACAGAGTCTCATTCTTGCTTTATTGGTTGGCATCGCTGCCTCTCTTGTGGGGTTGTCTATTGCCCGGCCTTACATCGATTTTTTTGGAGGAACGGGGCGTTCTTTAGAGTGGGGAGTAGAATATTTTCAGGTCTTTTCCATCTCTTTTTTCTTTGTACTTATACTTCACGTAATAGGCGCCTGTTACAGTGGCATGGGAGATACCAGGACACCCATGATTATAATGATTCAATCTACGCTCCTTAACATTATCCTGGACCCTCTCCTGATTTTTGGTCTTCTTGGATTGCCTTGTCTCGGAGTACGAGGCGCAGCGGTGGCATCACTTTCATCCCAGATCATAAGTCTGGGAATATATGCCTATCTGATCTTTATAAGAGGACAACATTTGAAGATTAAAGGCCCCTGGCAACTGGACCTGAACATTATAAAAAAGAGTCTGGCGATCGGAATCCCTGCGGGTTTGACCTATTTTCTTCTTTCCCTGAATATGCTGATCACATACAGAGTCGTGAGTGTTTATGGTACTGAGGCCCTGGCTTCAATAGGAATAGGGTTTCGCTTGCTCCAATCTGTATACATGCCGGTAGTTGCGGTCACTTCGGCCATGGCAGCTATTGTTGGCCAAAACTATGGTGCAGGTAATTATTTGAGAATACAAAAAACACTCCGGGCGGGTTGGACAATTTCTTCAGGAGTTATGATTGCAGGAACCATTTTGTTCTGGATCTTCCCTGAATTTTTAATCGGAATTTTCAGCAATGATAAAAATGTTCTTCACTACGGTGTTATTTATCTCACTATAATGTCATTAGGAAATGTGTTCGTGGGAACGATCATGGCCATGTCTTCCGTGTTTCAAGGACTTGGCAAAACTTACCCCAGCTTATATGCTGCTGTCTTAGACAATGCCCTCTTTGCGGCCCTTGTTTTTACATTGCCTGGGCTTTTTGGCTGGGGAATCCAGTCTGTCTGGTGGATCAAGCTGTCTACGGCAGGCATTGAAATGCTAATTGTTGCATCATGGCTTAGGTATTATCTTGGTCGAGTTCGCGCCCGTTTGAAATAAAACTTTATTAGAATGCACAAAACTGTATTACTGGTTAAAGGTAAGCATGAAGGGCGTGAACATGATTT
>JAFDJC010000033.1 GCA_019307665.1 Deltaproteobacteria bacterium
AAAACCAGTTACAAGGGATTTTTAACTTACCGGAATTAAAATATTTTATAAAAAAATGAAATTTATTGCAGACTTTCATGTTCATTCGAAATTTTCGAGAGCGACAGCGAAAAATTTAGATTTTGAAAATCTTTACATTGCTGCACAACTTAAGGGAATTAATGTTGTGGGAACCGGTGATTTTACACATCCTGGCTGGTTTTCCGAAATCAAGGAGAAACTGGTTCCGGCAGAACCAGGATTGTTTAAATTAAAGGATACCATAGCCAAAGAATGTGATAAAAAGGTTCACAGATCCTGCCGTGGGAATGTAAGATTTATTCTTGTATCAGAAATCAGCAATATCTATAAAAAAAACGATAAAACCAGAAAAAACCACAATCTTATATTTTTGCCTGATTTAGAAAAAGCAGCGCATTTCAACGCAAAACTAGATTCAATAGGAAACATTAACTCAGACGGCAGGCCGATATTGGGGCTTGATGCGAAAAACCTTCTTGAAATTACATTGGAAACAACGGATCAGGGATTTTTAATTCCAGCGCATATCTGGACACCATGGTTTTCTTTGCTTGGATCAAAATCAGGCTTTAACTCCGTAAAAGAGTGCTTTGAAGATTTAACACCGTATATTTTTGCTGTTGAAACCGGACTTTCTTCAGATCCGGCCATGAATTGGAGGATATCGGACCTTGATGGATATACCCTGATATCAAACTCTGATGCTCATTCACCCATGAAGCTGGGTAGAGAAGCGAATCTTTTTGATACTAAACTCAATTATCAGTCAATAAAAAAAGCAATGGAAACGGGACACCCCGATCGTTTTCTGGGTACCATTGAGTTTTATCCAGAGGAAGGAAAATATCATCTGGACGGACATAGGAATTGCGGCAAGCGTCTTCATCCAAAAGAGTCTGTTTTATGCAACAACATCTGTTCTGTTTGTGGAAAAAAGGTTACACTTGGGGTTTTGTACAGGGTTGAAGAGTTGGCAGACAGGAAAGAAGGTGAAAAACCGGAAAAGACTCATCCCTATAAAAGCATTGTGCCGCTTGCAGACATAATATCCGAGATTGTAAAAACCGGTCCATCTTCAAAAAAGGTTTCAACCTATTATCACAAAGCTCTTGAAAAACTTGGACCGGAATTTGATATTCTTAACAACGTAACAATAGATGAAATTAACCATTCAGGGATGCCGCTCCTTGGTGAAGCTATAAGAAGGGTAAGAAACAAGGAAATGGACATTTTTCCAGGATTTGACGGGGAGTTTGGAAAAATAAAACTTTTCAAGGAAAACGAGCAGGAAGAGCTACTTGGACAGAAGAGTCTTTTTATGACAGAAAGACACCCAGAGAAAAAAACATCTGTAAAAAATCAGCCGGTAAACAAAAAAACATTTAAAAAAGCCAAACCTGAAAAAAAAACAAGCGACAGAAAAAGAATAGAAACAACGCATCTTAACGCTTTACAAAAAAAGGCGGTTGAACATAACAGCACACCCCTGCTCATTATTGCAGGCCCGGGAACGGGAAAAACACTGACCATTACCCATAAGATTGCCTATATTATCAACAATAAAAATGTATCGCCACAAAACATCATCGCTGTTACTTTTACCAAGAAGGCAGCCCTGGAAATGAAAGAACGTTTGAGACGCCTTCTTAAAGGACAAAAAGAACTTCCCCAAAAAGAACTCCCAATGGTGGCGACATTTCATTCTTTATGTTTTTCAATTCTTAAGAATCTAAAAAACAAAGCAAAGTACAGTATAATAGATGAGTTGGACAGAAAATATATGGTTTCGGAAGCAATAAAAATAATTGAAGATAAAAGAGGGCCTGTTTCCATACCATCGAAGTCTTTTTTAGAAATGATTGTATCTTCAAAACAGAAGATACTTGAACCGTCAGATAACCTTGAAGTAATTGCTTCAAAACACAACTGTCCGCATGACTTACTAAAGGCGATATACGGGGCGTATCAGGGTCTTTTGTCCATGCAGGGCCTGTATGATTACGAAGATCTTATTTTTAAGGTTGTCAAACTTCTGGAAACAGGAAAAAACATCAGGAAAAAATATCAGGAGTTTTACAAATATATTTTTATTGATGAATATCAAGACCTTAACCATGGTCAATACAGGATTGTCAAGGCGCTTGCTTCCGAAGATCAAAACCTGTTTGTCATAGGAGACCCTGACCAGTCAATATACGGCTTCAGAGGATCAGAAGTTGAGTATTTTAAAAAATTTATTGAAGATTACTCTAATGCTGAAGTAATTCATCTTAAAAAAAACTATCGCTCTACCGAAACAATACTTGAAGCCTCCTATCAAATTATAAATGATCAACATGTTAATTTTTCCGGTTCAAGGATTTATTCAGAAATAGAAGGGGATAAACAAATCAGTATTTTTGAGGTTGATAGCGAAAGATCCGAAGCCGTAGTAATTGGAAAAAAAATTGAAGAAATGATTGGTGGAACCGGATTTCACTACTATGACTTTGGAAAGGCGGAAAAGGCCGACTCAAAGCAGGAAAACCTTTCTTTTTCAGATTTTGCAGTACTCACAAGAACGCATTCACAGAGCAGGGTTTTTGCTGATGTCTTTAAAAAGGCCGGCATTCCTTTTCAGGCAGTGAGCCGTGAAGACATGCTTTACAGAAAGGGTCTTCCGGAGCTCCTTTCTTTTTTAAAAATAATAGAACATGTCGGGTCGTATGCCGACTTTGAAAGAATAATACTTTTTTCAGGAATAGGAATTGGAAAAAAGACCTTTGCTTTGCTGAAAAAATGGTGTTTCCAGAACCACCTTGCCCTGAACGAGTCTCTTTTAAAAATAAGGCGTTTTCCCGTAAAAGGAATGAGCCGTATACAACAGCTTAAACTGGATGAGTTTTTAAAAACCCTTTCAAGCCTTGAGGACAGATGCAGGAATAAGCCTTCCGGAGAAAAGCTCCAGGTTATAAGAAGCTCAATCAGCAAGATAAATACAGCTATTCAAAAAGATGAGCAGACAGAGGAGGCGTTCAGAAACTTTGTTGCAATATCCGACAAACACCGAAAAACCACAGAGTTTTTAGAGGAAAATTCTCTTTGGTCAGATACGGATATGTATAATCACAATGCAGAAAAAGTATCGCTAATGACAATGCACGCATCAAAAGGCCTTGAGTTTACAGTTGTTTTTATTGCCGGATGTGAAAAGGGTTTTGTTCCTTATGAAAGAGAAGACAGCAAAAAGACAGACTTTGAAGAAGAAAGGCGGCTCTTTTTTGTTGCAATGACACGGGCTAAAAAAAACTTATTCCTTACACATGCAAAAAACCGAAGGGTTTTTGGAAAAAGACTAAAAAGGGAAACGTCGCCGTTTATAAAGGATATTGATGCTATTTTAAAAACAGATGAAACGCTTTTACAAAAAAAATATTCAAAGACAAAACAGATAC
Organism: Deltaproteobacteria bacterium; assembly: GCA_019307665.1. Lineage (GTDB taxonomy): Bacteria > Desulfobacterota > Desulfobacteria > Desulfobacterales > SURF-7 > JAFDJC01. Next base: position 3,456 of record JAFDJC010000033.1, read on the forward strand.
AGCTTGAACTGTTTTAAATATTAAAGCCATATGGATCGTTATATAAAAGTTTTATTTTTCACCCTTGTTTTCCTGTTTTTTACCGGCCTCCCACTGAGAGCAGACATATATAAATTCATTGACAGCAACGGGGTTCTCCATTTTACAAATATTCCGATATCATCAGGTTATCAACTGTATATCAAAGATAAACCTGGAATATCCATTGACTCATATTCGGATGATATGTTTGATCATTATATTTCAGAGGCGTCAAGGCTCTATGGAATAGATTTTTTTTTAATAAAGGCGCTGATAAAGGTTGAGTCTGATTTTAACCCAAAAGCGGTTTCAAGGAAAGGCGCAAAAGGACTAATGCAGATTATGCCGTTTAACTTTGAACATTTAAGCATTAGAGACCCGTTTAACCCCAAAGAAAACATAATGGGCGGTGCAAAATATTTAAAACGGCTTCTTCTGCAATATAAAGGAAGGCTTCCTTTGGCACTTGCGGCATATAATGCCGGCCCAAAAGCGGTTGACAAGTATAAACGCATTCCGCCTTATAGGGAAACGGAAAACTATGTAAAAAAAGTCATGAAATATTATAATGTATTAAAAACCGACACGAGAGGATTATAATGAGGATCGTCACAAGGGCTGACTTTGACGGCGTGGTCTGCGCAGTTATACTTTTTGAAGCGCTTGAAATAAAACAACCGGTTAAGTGGGTTGAACCGTCTGAGATACAGAAAGGCCAGGCAAATATCCGGGAGGGTGATATACTGGCAAACCTGCCGTATAATAAAAACTGTTCCATGTGGTTTGATCATCATTATTCAAACCGGATAGACCATTCATTTGAAGGAGCTTTTGAAATAGCGCCGTCTGCAGCGGGAGTGGTTTATAATTATTATAAACACAGGTTGAATCAAGACTACAGTGAATTGATAAGAGAAACAGACCGGATCGATTCTGCAGACCTTAATATGGGTGAAGTCATGTTTCCTGAAAAGAACCCTTATGTTCTCCTTTCAATGACAATTACCGGCAACAGGAAAGAAGATGAACCTTACTGGAACAGGATAATAGACTTATTAAGAAAAAAAGATATCAACGATGTAATAAAAGACCCGGAAGTAAAAACCCGGTGCGGCGGAGTGGCTAAAGAAAATAAAGAATATAAGGGACATCTTTTAAAACATACCACGATGAAAAAACATGTTGCGATTACAGATTTCCGGTCCTTTAAAAAGACCCCTGTCGGCAACCGCTTTCTTGTGTATTCACTTTTTTCTGAATCTGTTGTAAATGTTAAAATCCGTTATGATAATGATGACAGGGAAAAGGTTATTGTCAGCGTTGGGCATAGTATTTTTAACAGAAACTGCAATGTAAATGTCGGTAAAATGCTTTCAAATTTTGAGGGCGGAGGTCATAGAGGAGCAGGCGCCTGTAACTTTCATGTGAACAAGGCTGACGAATATATTCTTAAAATAATAGATATTCTTATAAAGAACAGAGAAAATAGTTCATAGGGTGCAGTTGTCAGGGTGCAGAAAAATCATATTTAATTCTTACTCATGCCCAGACTACTTGTTGTTTCGGTGCAAAGCACAAAAAGCTTCCTGCCCCCTGCCCCCTGTAAACTATCACTTAAACCTTTTCGATCCAGCCTTCCGGGGCCTCTTTTTTGCCATACTGGATATCTGATAAGGCAGCAAAGAACCGGTTTGATATTTGGCCAACCTCTCCGCTGCCAATAGTGATGATATCTTCACCATACTTGATAACGCCTACTGGAGAAACAACAGCAGCGGTACCGGTTCCAAAAACTTCTTTGAGAGTGCCGTTTTTGTGCGCATCAAAGACTTCGTTAATGCTGATCTTTCTTTCGGTTGTTTTTATGCCCCACTCTTTTGCCAGCGCAATAACAGAATCTCTTGTAATCCCCGGGAGAATGCTGCCGCTCAGCATTGGAGTGACCAGTTCGTCGCCAATAACAAAAAATATATTCATTGAGCCGACTTCTTCAACATATTTTTGTTCAACACCATCAAGCCAGAGAACCTGGGAATATCCAGCCTTTTGGGCTTTATCACCGGCCAAAAGGCTTGCCGCATAATTTCCAGCTGTTTTTACATGGCCGACGCCGCCGCGCACGGCTCGAACATGGTCTTTTGTAACCCATATTTTAACCGGGTTAAAACCTTCTTTATAATATGCTCCTACCGGAGACAGAATAATAAAAAACCTGTATGTATGGGATGCCCTAACCCCAATAAACGGATCTGTTGCTATTATCGTGGGCCTTATATAAAGTGATGTGCCCATGGTTTTGGGAACCCATTCCTTTTCTATTTCCAGAAGTTTTTTTAAAGCATTAAGCGCAAAATCCTCATCAAATTCAGGAATACACATTATTCGGGCAGAACGATTAAAGCGCTTAAAGTTTTCTTTTGGCCTGAAAAGCTGAATGTTTCCGGTATCAGTATAGTATGCTTTTAGCCCCTCAAATATGGCCTGGCCGTAATGAAGCACCATTGTAGAAGGGTCCATGTCTATACTGGTGTAAGGTTCAATTCGCGGATTGTGCCATCCCTTTTCAGAGTTATAGTCCATATTGAACATATGATCCGTAAACAGGGTTCCAAAAGTAAGATCCGAATCTTCGGGGCGACTTTTTAAGGTTTCCGCCCTTGAAATAGTTAACTCCATAGGGTCCTCCGTATATTAATTATTTTTCATTACTCCAAAGCATAAGGCCGGTTTCACGGTCATATTTCCTGGAAAAAGGTTTTCCTTTTAACTCCCGAATATCGAACTCTCCTGCAAAAACAGGTGTTTTTGAAAACAGGTGCCCGCTAACTGTTTTTCCCTGCTCATCAGAAAGGACAGCATGTGCGTGGATAAATGGTTTTCCATCTTTTAGAGATATATTTCCTGTGCATGATGCAATTTCAAGAGGCGAGTTTTCTTGAAACGAAATATAAGCCTGCTTTTTTTGGTTATAACAGCCTAAAGTTACGGATAAAACAGCTCCGATAACCGAAAACACAGCCATTTCAATCTTGTTTTCAGCACAGATGTCTTCTAATGAAGAGATCAGATCCTTACCATGATCGAAACGGCCCACAAACCGTCTTCCCGCATTGTATTCCCTGTACAGCATTCTATCGTTTCTTTTATAATTTTTATAAGTTATAAACAGCAAAAAGAGTATAAATATTTTTATTATTAAATCAAGCACAAAAGTTATTTAAAAGGAAACAATTGACATTGGATCGATGCTCTTATATTAAATCCGATTTTTAATGACTTTAAAAAGGAAGTTTATAAGGAGAACAATATAATGGATTTACCTGGAAATAACGAGGCGGGCATCGAACCTGTAAAATTAGGTCCTGACAACAGGTTTAAATTCGAGTGTCATAAAGGTGTAAAGTGTTTTACAAAATGCTGCAGAGGTATCAACATTATGCTGACGCCCTATGATATTGTCAGGCTCAAGAACCGCCTAAAGCTATCGTCAACAGAATTTTTGGCTATCTATACTGTTCCGGAGCTTCTTGAAAAAACGGATTTGCCGGTAGTCACCTTAAAACTGATGGATGATGATGAAAAATCATGCCCTTTTGTTCGGGATGACGGATGTATTATTTATGAGGACCGGCCGACCTCTTGCCGTTATTATCCATTAGGAGTTGCTTCTTTGAGTCACAAAGAGGGGATTGATGATGAGTTCTACTTTTTTGTCAATGAGCCGCACTGTCTCGGCTTTGAAGAGAAAAAAGAGTGGGCCGTCTCCGAGTGGCGAAAAGATCAGGGCGTGGACGTACAGGATGAAATCAACTCGGAGTGGACCGATTTGTTGGTTAGAAAAAGATCTTTTCCTCCCAATGTCAAACTGACAGAAAAAACAAAAAAGATGTTTTTCACGGCAAGCTATGACATCGACCAGTTTAAAAAATTTATTTTTGAGAGTTCGTTTCTGACGCTGTATGATATTAAGCAAGATGAGATTGAAAAAATAAAGAATGATGAACCAGCTCTTCTTGATTTTGGGTTCAGGTGGTTAAAGTTCTTGCTGTATAAAATAGGCGATTTTAAATTAAACGAGGAGACTGCTGCCTCTCGAGCCAAAAAGACGGAAAAATAAAACTTGTCGCCCCTTAAAGGAGGCATAGGAGTTGCCGGTCAGAGCTTAATACTCTAAATAATACAACCCTTCAAGATATGCGGGGTTGTTCAGTCGTTCTTCGATGTTGATGCCGAAAAAATCAGCAGCCGGTTCAAAGATTTCGGGGTTATTTGCCTGAACTTTTTTTGCGATTGTGATGACGGTCTCAATTCCTTTTCGTGTCATTTTTCCGATCGGTCTTCTGCAGCCGCCTGAGGGCATTCCAAGAACAGACATAAGTGTTTTGATTGCAATCGGATTCCTTGCTCTGCACTCTACTTCACCGTATGGGGTGTTCTCTTTTGTCTTTACCGTAACAAGGTCGAAAAGCGGCAGAAGAGCATTATTAAGTCTTTTGGCCCCTGAAATATCACCTGATTTAAACAGACGTACCATCTCGGAAACAGCCGAAGGCGCCATATTGGATATTACGGAAATAACGCCGGAAGCGTTTATTTCAGGGTCAGCCATCATCTGGAATGTCATTCCATCATCACCGGAGAGTATAGAGAATTCTTCTCCACAGCAAGCTCTCGTCCGGCGCATATTTTCAATACTGGCGGTGGCTTCTTTAACGGTTCTTACATTGGCATATTTTCCGGAAAGCAGCGCAAGATCTTCCGGGAGCATTTGAGCCCCCGTTCTCCCTGGAATGATGTATGGAATAATTTCCATATCCGGAAATGCTTTTGCAACAGGTTCAACATACTCTCTTCTAATCTCGAGAGAACTAGGACCATTGTAATAAGGGTCCACAAGGAGTACGGCATTGGCGCCGGATTCCGCTGCATGTTTTGTTGCCGACAGAGATTCTTTTGTATTATTGCTGCCGGTACCTGCAATACATGAACATTTGTCTTTTGTTCCGGAAACGACCTTTTCAATAACCTTAATATGTTCATCCCATGCAAGCGTCGGGCTTTCACCGGTTGTTCCAACAGCCAGAATACCGGTTATTCCTCCTGCAATCTGGAAATTGATTATTTTTTCGAGTCCTTCAAAGTCAACCGCATCATTAACAAAGGGCGTCACAAGCGCCGTAAAAGATCCGGTAATCATAAATCACCTCAAACAATTGTATTTAAAAGTTTTGATTAAGCTATGAAAACTGCTTTTATGTCAAGATAAAAGTGACTTGCCATTCAGGGCGATTGGGAATTAAATTGTTTTTCCTTGACATAACATGTATATCATATTAGCTGAATCATTTTTATTTAACAGGAGTTCATTATGGTACAGGCAAAAAACGCGGAAGAATTTATTGCAAGACAGAGGGTGGCAGTCGCTTCAAATCCTGAATGTGGGACTTCCCACTACAACCTTGGAGTTGGGCTACTTGGACAGAACAAAATTGATGAGGCGGAAAAAGAGTTTTATGATGCAATAGAGTGCAGCCCGAATCTTGCAGAAGCCTATGTTCAGCTCGGCGGGATCTGTCTGAGACGGGAAGATCTTGACGGGTGCTTTGATTTTAACCAGAGAGCTGTGAAAGTACGGGCCGGTTTTTCAGAAGGCTATGGCAACATCGGTTTTGTACACCTTCAAAAAGGCGAGGTCGAAGAGGGTATTAAGGCTTTACAGAAGGCTATTACATACAACTCAAAGTTTATTCAGGCGTATACTACACTTGCAAATGCCTACCTAATGAAAGGTCTTGTAGAAGAAAGCATTGAAGCCAATCTGAAAGCCCTGCGTCTTGAGCCGGAATTTCCGATCGCTCATAACAATCTTGCCATAGGATATATTGAAAAAGGTGAATTTGATAAAGCGATCGAACATTGTGACAAAGCGATGAAGCTTGGATATGAAGTCGCACCCGAGATAATCAAAACACTTGAAGCGCACAGGTAATGCCTATTGTTCGAATACTTTATATCAGATGAAACTCGTCCTGTAAAAAATGACGGCGAAGAATGGCAAAAACCCTTTCCAATCAACAGGGACAACTCTCACGCATCCATACCGGCCCCACTTACTTACGGAGACTATTTTCTTGCGGTCAGACAGTTTCTTGAAAAAGACAACTTTGTCAACCTGGTATCGGCGGCATCTGTATATTTAAAAAAAAATATCAGCCCCGAAGCAATAAAAGGCGTTTCTGTTTTTCTTGAAAAGCATGGAGAATACTATCATCCGTCGAGAATAGAGGCGTTAATATCAGGACGAAAAACAAGTTTTGCATTAAATGTTGCTTTAACGGATTCAGGAGTTGGCTGCATGGAGAAAGAATACAAGTCTCTCATGCTGCTGAATCAAGAAACACCGAATTCGTTTATTCCTGATGTGTTTAAAAAAGGATTCGTATACCGGAAAAATAGAAAGATCAGCATGTTTATCGGAGAATGGTTTGAAAAATACAATGAGTTTCATATATCCGTTACATCAAACGCAGATAAAGCAATCATTGTCTGGGATCCGGTTTTAGGGAACTATAAATTGTCAAAGAACCAGGAAAAAGAGCTTTACAGGCAGGCATCAAAGATCCTGACTTTTTTTTATAACCCTGAAACATGCTCAAAAATTCATTCCTGGCATCATGCTGCCGGTGATTTTGTCATAAAGCGTGAAGATGACAAAATAGATGTCAAACTTATCACCGTCAGACAATATGAATCGCCTTTTGAAGAAAAGGAGAGAGAAACAGAACAGGATATCCGGACAATATTAGACGGCTTGTTTGTTTTTTTTCTAAACCTTTCAATAAGAATGTGCATCGACAGAACAGACGGCACAGGTGCGTTTGTATGGTCCGGCGATACCGCTGTCAAAGGAATGATCCAGGGCTTTTTTGACGGGTTGGGCATGCATACTCAAGCTGGAATGAATTTTTTTTCTTTGACGGAAAGCTTCAAATATTATCTGTCTTTGCAGCAGGAATCTGATTTGCATGATCTTGCAGATGACATAGTAAGTTCATACCATCCGGCAGCACCGGACAAACCGGTTGTGGAGTCGAACATAAAAAAGCATATAAAAGTTTTATATAAAGAGACAAAAAAACTATCGATAAGTTGATACAGGCAAAACACAATATAAAGGATCTTTTTTAAAATAGGACCCAACATAAGGTATAAAAACCAAACATCTAAAACAACAGGATTTTAACTCTATTAACCGTACCTTTTTTATTGACAAAAACAATGATTGATTTTATATTCGCTCCTTTAGTTCGGATGACCAGACCCTAAGGCTTTAGAGTCTGAATAATATTTTGCAATTTTGGCGAGTGTTCTTTTTTTAAATCCCGGGCACCAGGAAAAATGCTCCGGGGAAACAAAATTTTTATTTATTTTATTTAATGGAGGTATGACAATGGCAAAGCATGAAACCCCTTTGCTGGACCAGCTTGAATCAGGACCGTGGCCTAGTTTTGTGTCCGACCTCAAGCAAGAGGCGGAAACAAGGGCAAAGAATGAAAAAGGAATTGAGTATCAGATTCCGGTCGATTGTGTTGATGACCTTCTCGGCGTACTTGAACTTTCTTTTAAGCATGGAAGGACGCACTGGAAGCATGGTGGAATCGTAGGTGTTTTCGGTTATGGCGGCGGTGTTATCGGAAGATACTGCGACCAGCCGGAAATGTTTCCCGGCGTAGCCCACTTCCATACAATGCGTATCAGCCAGCCGGCAGGTAAGTTTTACACCGCAAAATACCTGCGGGAACTCTGCGATCTATGGGACCGCCGCGGTAGCGGTATCACGAACATGCATGGATCAACAGGAGACATTATTTTTATCGGAACAACAACCCCCCAGCTCGAAGAGGTTTTTTATGAGTTGACACATAACCTCAATCAGGATCTTGGCGGTTCGGGATCTAACCTTAGAACTCCGTCGGACTGTATTGGTCAGGCCAGGTGTGAGTATGCCTGCTATGATACACAAGCTATCTGTCATTATCTCACAAATGAGTACCAGGACGAGCTTCATCGTCCGGCGTTTCCGTATAAATTCAAATTCAAGTTTGATGGTTGCCCCAACTGCTGTGTGGCATCGATAGCCCGTGCCGACATGTCATATATCGGAACATGGAAAGATGACATAAAGATAGACCAGGAAGCGGTCAAGGCTTATGTGGGAGGCGAGTTTCCATCTAATGGCGGCGCACATGCAGGTCGCGACTGGGGCCCTTTCGATATTCAAAAAGAAGTTGTCGATCTTTGCCCCACAGGTTGCATGAAATATGAAGACAACAAGCTTGAGATAGACAACAGGGAGTGTACCCGATGTATGCACTGCATCAATGTAATGCCGAGGGCCCTGAGAATAGGCGATGAAAGAGGTTGTTCCATACTGGTCGGCGCGAAAGCTCCGATTCTTGACGGTGCACAAATGGGATCACTTCTGGTTCCGTTTATTAAGGTTGAGGAACCTTATGACGAGATCAAAGAAGTCATAGAGGCTATTTGGGACTGGTGGATGGAAGAGGGTAAGAACCGTGAGCGTCTTGGCGAACTTATTAAACGCCAGGGTTTTCAGAAGTTGCTCGAAATGACAGGAATCGATCCTGTGCCTCAACATGTCCAGGAACCGAGATCCAATCCTTATATCTTCTGGAAGGAAGATGAGGTTGAAGGCGGATGGGATCGTGATGTAGATGAATACAGAAAGCACCATCAGAGATAAAGAGGGGGTAAATAAAATGGCTTTTATATCTTCAGGTTACAACCCTGACAAACCGATGGAAGACAGGATTACCGATATCGGTCCCAGGAAATATGATGAATTTTACCCCGAGGTTATAAAGAATAACAAGGGGAAATGGCTGTATCATGAAATACTTGAACCAGGCATTCTGGTTCATGTGGCTGAATCAGGCGATAAAATTTTTACAGTCAGGGTCGGCGGATGTCGTTTGATGAGTACAACTCATATCCGTGAAATATGTGAAATTGCAGAGAAACATTGCGACGGGCATGTAAGGTTTACGACCCGTAATAATATCGAATTTATGGTTGACAGCAAGGACAAGGTTGAACCTTTGAAAAAGGACCTTGAAAGCAGAAAATTTCAGGCTGGAAGCCAAAAATTTCCCATCGGCGGCACAGGGGCAGGGATTACAAACATAATTCATACCCAAGGATGGATTCATTGCCATACACCTGCAACAGATGCATCCGGTACGGTAAAGGCAACTTTGGACGTTTTGTTTGATGATTTTAAAGATATGCGTCTACCTGCCCATCTTCGTGTTTCCATGGCATGCTGCTTGAACATGTGCGGAGCTGTTCACTGTTCTGATATCGCGATTCTTGGATATCACCGTAAACCGCCGATGCTTGACCATGAATATCTTGACAAGATGTGCGAGATTCCACTGGCCATAGCTGCCTGCCCGACAGCAGCTATTAAACCGGCCAAGGTTGAGGTCAAGGGACAGGAAGTCAAGAGCGTGGCGGTAAAGAATGAACGCTGCATGTTCTGCGGTAACTGCTACACCATGTGTCCGTCCATGCCTCTCGCAGACACGGAAGGTGACGGAATTGTTCTTATGGCCGGCGGTAAAGTATCAAACAGGATCAGCGCGCCCAAGTTTTCAAAAGTTGTTGTAGGGTTTATTCCTAATGAAATGCCGCGCTGGCCGACAATGACCGCAACCATCCAACGGATGGTTGAAGCATATGCAAAAGATGCCAACAAGTATGAACGCTTAGGTGAATGGGCTGAAAGGATCGGATGGGAGAGGTTTTTTGAAAAATGTGAAATCGATTTTACCCATCATCTTATCGATGACTTCCGTGATCCTGCATATTATACATGGCGGCAGACATCTCAGTTCAAGTTTTAATATATTGTGTGGTTTATGCAGGAAGCGCATTTATCTTGCGCTTCCTGCATACAATAATTAAATAAAGGAGCTTAATATGGATCAAGCTGAAGCAACCGAAAAAGTAATAGAAGCTCTGAAAAAGAAGCTAAAAACAAAATCAAAGTTTTATTTTAATGACCTTGCAAAGATTCTTGGTGAAAAACCGAGAGTGGCAAAGAAATATATAACCCAAATGGTAGTAGAAGGACACCTTGAATACTGGTCAAGCGGAAGTACTTCCATGTACGGGATTCCCGGAACCGGCAAACAGGCTGCAGCTGAGCACGAGGACGAATAGACTTCCGTTGAATAAATTTAACTGATTTCTGTGCGGTGATAATGTATGACTGTTCCCGGAATTGTGATCTCAGCCCTCCGCGGAGGGGCGGGAAAAAGCATACTCTCCATTGGTATAGCTGCTGCATGGAAAAGCCAGGGCAAATCCGTAGCACCTTTCAAAAAAGGTCCTGATTATATCGATACCGGTTGGCTGGCTCTTGCAGCGGGCCGGCCATGTTATAATCTTGACACATTTCTTATCAGCAAAGAAAAAGTTCAATCCTCATATCTTTTCCATACCAGTGACAGCGACATTGCGGTTATAGAAGGAAACCGCGGTCTTTTCGACGGCATTGATATAGACGGAAAAACAAGTACAGCGGAAATCGCAAAACTTCTTGGTATTCCAGTTATCCTGTGTGTTGACGGATCAAAGACGACCCGCACAATGGCGGCAGCGGTTTCAGGGTGTATCAATTTTGACCCTGAAACCCGAATAAAAGGCGTTATTTTAAACCGTGTTGCAGGAAAACGACATGAAAACATCCTGAGAAACAGCATCGAACATTTTTGCGGCATACCTGTGCTTGGCGCTGTTCCAAAACTCCGTGAGCACGATTTTCCGGAACGGTATATGGGACTTGTGCCTACATTTGAACACGACTGGGCAAAAGAATCGGTGGCAGCGGCCGCAGACTTAGCTTCAAAATATATTGATCTTGAAGCGCTTTATAAGGTCGCAGAAGGCGTAACGGAACATAGCGATGCTTTTTTTCATAAAAGAGATAACCAAAAACCGTATCAAAGCACAAAGGACCTGCCAAGAATAGGCATCATCAAGGATTCCGCTTTCCAATTTTACTACCCTGAAAACATTGAAGCCCTTGAAGAGGCCGGTGCGGAAATAGTTTTTTTAAATGCTTTGACGGACAATTTCATCAAGGATGTCGACGCATTATATATCGGCGGTGGGTTCCCTGAAACACATGCAGAGAAATTATCCGACAACAAGGACTTTCGTGAGGATATAAAAGAAAGTGTCAATAGCGGCCTTCCTGTTTATGCAGAATGCGGGGGGCTATTGTACCTTGGTGAGAAACTGGTGATGGAAGGAAAGGAATATTCCATGACAGGTGTTTTGCCGGCGGTCTTTGGCCTGTCAAAAAAACCGGTTGGTCACGGTTATACAATTTCTGTTGTGGACAGGGAAAATCCTTTTTTTAATATTGGTACGGAAATCAGGGGTCATGAATTCCGGTATTCAACTGTATTGGAGTGGAGAGGAAAAGATGAGGATTTTGTTTTTGAAACAAGACGCGGAAAAGGTTTTAAAAACAAAAGAGATGGCATCTGTTATAAAAATGTCCTGACAACTTATACCCATATCCACGCGCTCGGTACACCTTCCTGGGCAAAAGCAATGGTGAGAAACGCAAAAGAATATAAAGAAAAGAAAAAAGGGCAGATGCCTTAAGACATCCGCCCCTTTTTAGCAATATTCGGATAAATTTATTTTTTCTTTTTGGGATGGCACTTGCTGCAGGATGTAGGTGCGGCGCCTTTATCCTTTGACTTCAGACCTTTCTCTTTATTGAATTTCTTGTGGCAACCCTTACAATTATCATGTATGGCTTCTGCATGATATTCTAATTTTTCTTTGGGTGTCAGCTTTTTCCCTTTTGGTTTTTCGCCCGGTTTGCTGTGGCATTCAATACAGTTTTTGACATTATCCCCTGCTTTAAGGTCATTTAGCGGCTCACCCTTTTCATTATGGTGGCATTCACCGCAGCCGGCGTTGTATTCTTCGATGTGTTTTTTATGGGTAAATTCGATAATACTCTTTTTATGCTTTTTGTAAGCCTTGTTATCCATTTTAATTATATCTTGTACTTCTGTTCCAGCATAAAGTCCGCTGATTCCGACAATAAGAATGCCGGAAAGAATCAGCATGACTATTTTTAAAACCACTCTTTTTTTCATAAGTCGATACCCCTTTTTGCTAAATTCAAAGATTATAAATTCAAAAGATAATAATTTAAATTTTTCAAAAAAAGTAGCAGGAACAAATGTCAATGTCAATTAGAATTGATATTGTTTTTTAATCTTGAGGCAAGTGATGAAAATCGTTTACCCGTATTTTCTCTATTAAGCGCGATGTGGAAAGCCTTTTTTGTTCCCACTAAAACAACCAGCTGTTTTCCGCGAGTTATAGCTGTATATAAAAGATTTCTCTGCAGCATCGGGTAGTGATGGGTCATAAGGGGAACGATAACAGCCGGATATTCGGACCCCTGTGATTTATGAACGGAAATGGCATATGCCAGAGTGAGTTCACTTGCCTCGTCCGATGAATAGGCAACAGTCCTTCCGTAATAATCCACAAGGACCTCTTTGGTCTGCCTGTCAACATCGATTATAGTGCCGATGTCACCGTTAAAAACATCTTTCTGGTAGTTGTTTTTAA
>JAFDJC010000201.1 GCA_019307665.1 Deltaproteobacteria bacterium
CATCTTTCAGTGTTTTTCCTCTGTTAGGTTTTTCCAAAATTGTCGCAAACGCTTTTTTGACTCTTTTTTTCAAATCAGGATGGAGGTACTTGATCAGGTTCGCAACCTCATCAGAAACGAGTAGTTTGGTTTGAGGCATTGAGTTAACTGAAAAGCTCCTCAAGGGTGTAAAGATTAGCTCTTTTCTTTTTAAGACTCTGCAGACCCTTTTTAATTTCAGTCATAAGTTCGGAATCTGACCGGATTACCATGGTTTCCTGCCAGCCTTCGAATTCATCCGGACTGACCAATACGGCTGCTGGTCGGCCATTTTTAGTAATAATTACCTCTTCCTCGGTTGTGTTAACCGCATCAATTAGGGCGCTGAGCTTCATTTTGGCTTCTGAAAGCGAAAGTGTTTTCATACAAAGTCCTTTATTCGGGTTGACCAGAATATTGGTTCATTATATCCAATAAAATTATTGGCTGTCAAGCGGATTACAAAACGCCTACTTTCAGTCTCTTTGATAGCCTTCATGTGCTTTGGAGCGACATACCCGGCAGCGCAATAAGTGCAAAATTTTTCGCTTCTTTTTTATATAATTTTTCTCCAGTATACCATATGATATTTTATCTGACATTTTATTTGTTTCTAACATTTTATCGCAAACAACTTGACTTTTAATGACGGCATCACTATTATTAAAGTATGTACATCAAAAGAATATTAACAGACAAACTTTTCAAATTGACCGAATCATTCCCTGTAGTTGTAATCAGTGGAGCACGGCAAGTCGGAAAAAGTACATTACTTCAAAACACACTTGGCAAAACCGCTGAAATTGTTGTTTTTGATCCGGTTATTGATATTGAAAACGCTCGGCAAGATCCCGAACTTTTCTTAAATAACCATCCTACGCCTCTGATTCTTGATGAAATCCAATATGCCCCTGAACTGCTTGCCTCAATAAAGCGTCGTATTGATAAAAACCGCTCCCCCGGCCAGTATATTCTCACCGGATCACAACAATGGGGTGTAATGAAATCCATGTCTGAAAGCCTTGCCGGCCGCGCTGTTTTTCTGGATCTTGAAGGTTTCTGTCTTCTCGAAATCAATGAAAATTATTCAAAAAGACCTTGGATTGCAAGATGGCTGGATTCCCCAGATACATTCCCGGACCAGAGCCAATCACGACTTACGCAAAAAATAACTATTTACGAACAACTTTGGCGCGGCTTCCTTCCGGAACCGCAATTTCTGCCCACAGAAGTCATCCCTGATTTCCTCACTGCCTACCAACGTACTTATATTGAAAGAGATGTCAGGCTTTTAGCAGAAGTGTCAGACCTGCAGCTATTCAGCAGGTTTCTTCGGCTGGTATCCGCCTTAACAGCACAGGAAATAAATTACAGTCAGCTGGGAAGAGAATTAGGCCTGACACCGCAAACTGCTCGAAGGTGGCTCGACATTCTAAAAGCCACTTTTCAATGGTTTGAAATTCCAGCATATTCGGGAAACTTGTTAAAAAGAGTCAGTAATAAGCCGAAAGGGTTTATTGCCGACACCGGACTTGCCTGCTTGACACAGGCCATTTCTACACCCAAAACCATTGGAGGTCATCCTCTTTGGGGAGCGTTGTTCGAAACTGCTGTCGCAGCTGAATTAAGAAAACAAATCAATTTTTTATCACCGAGGCCAAATATATATCACTGGCGGGCATATAGTGGCGCGGAAGTTGACATTATCTTGGAATATAACGGAGTTTTATATCCCATCGAAATAAAATCCAAAACCAATCCTTCCCGTCGTGACACCATGGGGATTAGTGCCTTTCGCAAAAGACATTTGCGGCTTTCTATAGCCCGGGGTTTGGTCATTGCCCCATGCTCAGGCGTTCTTCAGTTATCCGAACATGACTATGCCGTTCCCTGGGACCTGATTTAATCTTTTTCAAATTCACCAAACCATTTTATGGTCTTTCTCAGACCATCTGCGAGAGAGATCTCAGCCTGCCAGTTTAAAATTCTCGATGCTTTTGAAGTGTCTGAAAAATTCCTTTTCACATCTCCTTTTCTCCGGCTTGAATGTATAATCTGAATATTTTGGTCTTTTTGAATTTTTTTATAGGTTTCAATTAATTTTTCAGCCAGTTCTGATACTGTTGTTTCGGTACTTGTCGCTATCTGAAATATTTCTCCACCAATATTATCTGTTTGGACAGACAGACGAATAGCCTGGATCAGATCATCTGTGAAAATGAAATCGCGTGTCTGTGTTCCGTCACCGTATATTTCAAGAGGTTTGCCCTCCATAATATTTTTAATAAATTTAGCTACGACACTATCCTTATGACTGGATAAAGGACCATAAACGTTTCCGAAGCGAAGACAGACTGTGTCAATTCCAAAAGTATGAAAATATGCCGAGCAATATCCTTCACCGGACAATTTACTTGCCCCGTAAGGCGAAACAGGATGTGGGGGGATCTCTTCATGTATAGGCGGTTCGCATTCTCCTACAGGAGCTCCGCTTGAAGCAAAAACAAATCGACTGGTTTGATTAATACGTGCTGCTTCGAGCAAATTAAGTGTCCCGTAAACATTATTTTCACAGTCAAGCCTTGGGTTTTCAACAGAAGGTGCCACTCCTGTATTTGCTGCAAGGTGGATAATAACATCAATTCCTTCTGCAGCTTTTACAGTCAGGTCAGCATCAAGAATGTCGGCAACAATGAGTTCTGTTTTTATCTGTGCTGTAGAATCTAATGAAGATGAATCTGTTTCAACGAAATCACATACACCTGAAAGATCTTTTCTGGTTCCAACAGAAAGGTTATCGATAATCCTTATAAAATGCCCGTCTTCTTCTACGAGGTTTTTTACAAGATTTCTCCCTATAAAACCGCATCCGCCTGTTATCAGCCATTTCATTTTGTTATTTTTCATCTGGCCAGAACCTTTCGGAAGGATGTTTCTGCTCACCGAATTCATCCTGAAGAAGATTATTATCCCTTAAGAATGCCGTCAGCTCTTTTTTTGATAAAGGTGTTTCATTAGCTGAGTTATAAGGATTTGTTACAGTTTTGGAGACAGTATCCGGATAGGAATAGTCAATATCACGGTAAAGGCCTGTAAATGCCGGCATTGAAACAAAGTAACGTTTTAATTCAAGCGTCCTCCGGGTCTCTTCAATACTCATCAACTCTTCATACATTTTCTCGCCCGGTTTTGTGCCGATTATTTTAATTTCAATGTTTTCAGGCTTATGATTATATCCCGGCGCAAGTTCTGTTATCATAACTTCAGCAAGGTCTTTTATCCGAATGACCGGCATTTTGGTGATCAGCACCTCACCTCCTCTTGCAAATAAAGCGGAGTCGATAACAAGCTGAACAGCCTCTTTAATACTCATAATGAATCTCGTCATTTCAGAATCGGTCAGGGTTATTGGTCCGCCATTTCTTATCTGTTCCCTAAAAATAGGAATGACCGAGCCTCTCGAACCAAGAACATTGCCGAATCTTGTGGAAGCAAAGATGGGCCCTTCTCCCCTTAGATTGCTATTCGCAGCAGTCATAAGACGTTCGCCCATTAGTTTCGATGTTCCCATCACGTTGGTCGGGTTGACAGCTTTATCCGAACTTGTAAAGATCACTTTTTCAACATTTTTTTCAAGGGCTGCACTAACAATATTTTGCACTCCTATAATGTTCGTCAGAACTGCCTCAAAGGGAGATCTTTCACATAGGATAACATGTTTAAATGCTGCTGCATGAAATACAATATCGATATCTTCCATCCTACGAATCAACTTATCCCTGTCGCGCACATCAGCCAGATAAAAATTGGCACTAAATTTTTTATAAAATCTCTGTTCAAGAAAAAACAGTTCGCTTTCGTTATTGTCAAGACCAATCAGTTCTCCGACTTCGCGTTCTTCAAGAAGCTGGCGAACCAGTTCGCTTCCCACCGTGCCGCAAGCTCCAGTTACCAGCACACGTTTATTTTTTAAAAAATCAGTCATATCGTCAATTCTCCGCTAACTTTGATAGTCCTGTAAAAATTCCATTTTTGTTTAGGCCCACTGCGTGCCTCTGAATATTTTATGATCATGGATATTGTCTTTGTGTTTTGTAACGCATTCCATCATTTCAACGAGTACGTCTTTTGTAAGATAATGTGGTTTTAGCCCTATCTCAAGAAGCCCTGTGTGGACCGGATTGTAATAGTGTTCTTCCAGCTCTTTTCTGGGGTTCTCAATATTTTTTATCTCTACTTCTATCTCAAGCTCCCTGCCGGCTTCTTTTACTTTCTCGGCAAGCTGATTTACTGAAAAGGTTTCGACAAACTGATTAAAAATACGATGCTCGCCTTTTTCAGGAGGATTTTCAAGGGAGAGAGTGACACAGTTCAGGGTGTCTCTTATGTCAAGATATCCGCGTGTCTGCCCGCCTTTTCCATATACTGTAAGCGGATATCCTGCAACAGCCTGTACGACAAATCTGTTAATAACTGTCCCGAAGAGCTCATCATAGCTGAAAAACGGTAGCAGCCGATGGTCATTTCTGCTCTCATCGGTAAAAATGCCGTAAACAGGCCCCTGCATGAGGTCGGTAACCCGTAGGCCCCACATCCTTACATAAAACCACAGGAGATCAGTACCCATTATTTTTGTGGTATGATACAAACTGCTCGCCTGTCTTGGATACATAAATTTATGTTCACGCCCTTTATGTTTTATATTTATCCACCCTTCCTCAATATCGATCTCAGGAGTGCCGTACTCACCCATTGTGCCGATTTTAATGATATGGGCATCGGGTGAAAATTCTTTTACCGCAAAAATTATATTTGCGGTCACCCCAAGGTTATTGCGGATAGTCAAATCAGCTGCCTGCCGGTTCAGCATTGAATACGGCGCAGACGGCTGTTCAGCATAGTGAATAATAACATCAGGCCTGAACTCATCAAAAAGCTTTGCAACAAATGACCAATCCTGAAAATCACCAATATAAAAACTGATCTTCTTTTGAGTTTGCTCTTCCCATATCTTCACCCGGTCATGAAGATTGGGAACATCATAGAGAGGTTCGACATCTTCATCACGGGCAAGATTACGCCTTAGATAATTATCCGCAACAGCGATATCATAACCTGCCTGAGACAATTTCATTGCAGTGGGCCATCCAAGATAACCGTCACCGCCTGCAATCAGAACCCTCATTATTCTTCTCCTTTTGAATTGATGAAATGTATGACTTTATAGCATTACGGCAATTTTGTCACGGGGTATTCCGTTATTTTTCAACTCATTCAAAATAGCTTCACTTGAATTATCAGCAGTGATCAACAGCTTATCAAATGTCTTGGAAGCGATCGTATCCGGCTTCTCAATAACCATATTAAAAAATTTGTTCCCGGCCATCTCTTCATCAACAATCGCCACAAGCTCAATTGATGCCTCCTGAAGTGAAAGATATGCGATTTCTGCAAAATCACCTACTCCAAAAAAAATTATATATTGGTCATTGTTTTTTATAAAATCTTGAAAAAGTTTTTGCAGTCTCATACGGGCATCTTTGTAAAAATGATAGGAAAACTGAATGTATTTATACGTAAGCCTTGTTTTCTCAGCAATACCTTTTGGCGTGAGTATGTATTTAATTCTCTTTTTCGGAATATTGGCAAGTTTAAAGAAGCCTTTATTTGACAGCCTCTTTAAAAAAGAATTTACAAGACCCAGGGAAATATTAAGTTTTTGTGCAAGTTCCCTCTGGCTTGGGATATGATCCTTGTCTACCTCTTCAAGAATCTGAAGTGTTCTTAATTCCTGCTTGTCCATTTTTTAAAATTGATGTTTTTAAGATTGAGGTTTTTACAGGACTTTCCCCATTTTTTTTATACTTCAAATAAAAATAGCTGCCGCTTACTCGGGTGGCCCAGACAACTCGTTGTCTGGGTGCGCCAGCACAAGAAGCCTGCAATAATCGGA
>JAFDJC010000202.1 GCA_019307665.1 Deltaproteobacteria bacterium
TTTGTATAACTCCAAAGCATCAGATTTTGAGATCTCCTGCCTTTTGAACGGCAGTTTAGCCTTTATGATTTTCTTCATTTCAGCTTCTATTGTCGGGAAATCATCTTCAGATACAGGTGCCATTTCGATATCATAGTAAAAACCGTTTTCGACAACAGGGCCTATTGTCAGCTTTGCATCTTTGTATAGTGTTTCAACTGCCTGAGCCATCACGTGTGCGGCGCTGTGCCGGAGAATATCAATTGCTTTTTCATCCCTTGTTGTGATCAGCGTTATGCCGGCGTCCTTTTCAATGGCCAGGTTCAGGTCGCAAAGAAGGCCATCGACCTCCATTGCCACACAATTTCTTGCAAAGCCTTCTGAAATACTCACTGCCACATCGGTTCCAGTCGGGGGCTTTTTAAAACTCTTTATACTGTTGTCGGGAAGTGTTATATTAATCATGTTTTATCTGCTTTATTGATTATTTTATTATTAATACCGGATAAACATTTATATGAACTTATAATTCTAAAGAAAGCAGGGAGTAAGGTCAAGTAAAAATGCAGCAGAATGTGATGAAAAAAACGGGTCAATTCCTATTTATAGAAAAGGAATCTGATCTTGAAACAGTTACCGGAAAGCTTGAGGCGGAAAAATTTATTGCCGCAGATGTAGAGGCGGATTCCATGTTTAGTTTCAGAGAAAAGGTATGTCTTGTTCAAATTGCATCGGAAAAATATAATTTTGTAATAGACACTGTCAAAATTAGAGACCTATCTTTGCTAAAGCCTATTTTTTTAAATCAAAAAATTCAAAAGGTTTTCCATGGTGCGGATTTTGATGTTCGCTCTCTTTTTCGCGATTTTGGTATTGGAATCAACAGCCTTTTTGATACTGAACTGGCCAGTCGATTTCTGGGTGTCAGAGAAACAGGTCTTGATTCTGTTTTAAAGAATAAATTTGGCATTAAGATGGATAAGAGATTTCAAAAAAAAGACTGGTCACAGCGACCGTTGCCTGAAGAGATGATTGAATATGCTGCAAATGATGTCATATATCTTCTCCCCCTGGCAGACATCCTGACAAATGAGCTGAAGAAAGAGGGGAGACTCTCATGGGCACAGGAGGAGTGCGAGGCTTTGAGTAAAGTCAGGCCCGCGTCTGTTTCCTTTAATGACCCGCTGTTTATAAAGTTCAAGGGTGCCGGACGGCTTGATCCGTACACTCTGGCAGTGCTTGAGGAGCTTCTTCAATATAGACTGAAGATTGCTGAAAAAAAAGATTTGCCGCCATTTAAAGTCATGTCCAACAGTGTTCTTGTGAAGCTGGCGAAAGAGAAGCCCGGAAACAATACTGAAATAGAGGATAGCAAAATATTAAGTAAAAAACAGATTGACATGCACGGAAGGAGTGTCGTCCAAGCGGTTAGAAAAGCGGCTAAATTGCCTGAAACCAAGCGTCCACGTTATCCCCGAAGACGGGCACCTGTATTGAAGCCGTCTGTCCATGAGCGGCTAAAGGTTTTAAAGGAATGGCGGAACACCGTTGCAGAACGACTGTTGATAGACCCCGGGTTGTTCCTGAATAAAACCATGCTAACTGCTATTGCCACACAGCAACCTGCCGATGTGGATGGACTTAAAAACATCAGTGGTTTAAAAAATTGGCAAAGGCTTCAGTTTGGTGAAGAGATCGTGAATGTGCTGAAAAATGTTCATTTATGACTTCCAAATAACTAAAATAAAGATAAGCCATCATTCATAAGACTTCATAAAGTCATTAAGAGACTTCCGAAGCCATCCAATGGACATTTGATCAGTCAGTATCAATAAAAAACCTTCTATATTTTTCTGCTTGAATTGGAATACGGTTTTCATGGCAATCGCGGATTGCTTGGGATCAAAATTGTCGATCATAAACCTGTATTCATTGCTGTTACCCTGCATAATGGTGGGCGGAGAATAGGTTACAAAGGTATTCAGCAGTTCGGTCATTTTCCCCACGCATGCGCCAATCAGTATATTGCTGATTTCCGTAATAAATTCTTTTTCCATTATTGGTTTTGACTCGGTGCTGTTTTGGGATGCGCCAACTGTTTCATCTTCAAGAAGTGAGATCAGGTTACCTTTAGCGCCTGTAGGAAATACCAGAAATCCGGATCCGCTGAAGTCGCCTTGGAATTTTTGATCAACGATCGTGGTTTCGCTGGAATCTTCTATATTGGCACGCAGGTACTCTGATAATTCACCTATATTTATAACGCGGATATTCGGAACACTAAGTACGACGAAAATATCGATTGCTTCGGCAAGGTCGGCTGTCGCATTGCCAAAAGCGATATTCATTATTTCCTGCAGAATTTCTTTTTCTTCTTCGGAAAATATTCCCATTGTTTCTGAATTCACGGTGACTCTCCTTTAATATATTGATTATTTTTATTCTGGAATTGCTTTAGACTATCACTATACGACATTTGTCGGATAACTTTCAAGGGCAATGAAGTATTGTGGATTATTTGTTGGCCTCATTAATTTCTTCTGCAATTTTCAAGGCCGCTTCCCGAGGATCATTTGAATCCCTGATGGGACGGCCTATGACAAGATAATCTGCTCCATTTTTAATGGCCTGGGCCGGTGTCATGATTCGTTGCTGGTCGTCCTTTGCTGTTTTATCCCAGGCAGGTCTGATTCCGGGTGTTACCGCTAAAAAATTATTGCCGAATTTGTTTTTGATAACACCGGCTTCAAGGCCGGAACATACCACACCGGCACAACCTGCTTTTTGTGCGGTTTCAGCTCTTTTCATGACAAGTCCGGTCAAGTCGGAAGAGAATCTGTCGTTAAAACCGGCATCTATTATATCTTTTTTGGAAACACTCGTTAACACGGTTACACCGAGTATGCCGACACGACCTTCAGCGCCTTTAACGGCTGATTCAAGCATGTTAATAGATTCGCCGCAATGAACAGTGGTAAACGTTACATCAAGATCGGCAAGAACCTTAACCGCCCGCTTCACTGTTTCAGGTATATCGTGAAGTTTCAGATCAAGAAAAATACCGGTGTTCCCGTTTGACTTTATTGTCTTGATGGCTTCGGGACCTGAGCGAATAAAAAGCTCCAGGCCCAACTTAAACATCCCTACACAATCGGAGAGGCATTCAATGTATGGTTTTGCCTCTTCGAGGGTTGGAACATCCAGAGGGAAAATGATATAATCCCTAGCCGGTTTCATGTTTGTCTCCTGTATAATTTATATTTGAACACTTGTTTTTTTCGGTATTTTTACTCAGGAACTTAATTTTTACAACAAATTATTGAGAAATATATAAAAAATGTGATATGTCAATTTAGTTTACGAATCTGTAGAAAGTACAGACGCATCAATTTTAAGATCGATTCATGGCGGGAGAGTATTGTATGCCTAATCCTGAAGACCAGTTGAGTTACATACAGTGGAAGGATTTGAAAAATGTCCGGGACCACGCTGTATATTCTTTCGGACTTATAGTTCAGAAAATGAGGGCTGAAGTAACCAATGTCATCAATGTAGTTGGTGATCAGGCGGGTTCAACCCCCCTAAGTCAGTCTAATTTTGTATCGCTTATGATACTTTTCAGGATTAGAGAATGCATGATTTCCATAGAACTTCTTGTTTCAAAAGGCCTTATCAGGGATGCCGCAGCGCTGCTTCTAAAAATGATAGAATATCGCCTGGGAATACAGTACATTGCCACCGATTCTTTGCATGCAAAAGAATGGATCAGAAAAAAAAGGGAGAATGAAAATCCTTGGAAAACAAGCTTTTTAATCAACACACTTTTTCCGGACCGGAGTAAAAATAAGGCGGAATATGAGATGTTTGAGTATGTTATGAATATGCAGTGCAGTGATCCAATGGAAAACCAGCCTGACTTTCCGATAAAAGATGATGAATTAAGTTCGGTCAGCAATGATGACCTGGCAGTTTGTCTTTTTTATGAGGGGAGTGAATGCTACAAAATCCTTAATGCCGTAATAAAGGATTTTTCAGATTCGGGTTTTGAAATTCAAACAAATATGCAAGCACTTGAGGAATTGAATGAGTTAAAGGATAAGCTTAAGTCTCTCAAGAAAGTAACGTCATACCGCTTGCCGAAACGCTATTTCCCTAATGCTTGATTTTAGGCTACCTGAGATTTCTGACTTTGTACCGGCAAGTATCCTGAAAACAGTATAGAGGAAAAGAAATGGTAAAAACTGAAAACAAACAGCACCTTTTACGAATGCTTCCGGGTGTGGATCATATTCTTGAAATCATGCAAACACATCATGATTGTTCAAATATCCCTAAGAGTGTTTTAGTGAATTCCATCAGAAGTGCTATAGAAGGTCTTCGAACTGATATTTTAAAAAGCAGTCAGGATGCTGAAGAAAAAAAACTGTCTGAAGGTGTGATGACAAAACAAGTCGTGAAAAAAGTTCAGAAGAATATTGCTGAAGCCATGACGCCGAACTTGAGACGCACAGTAAATGGAACCGGTGTTGTCGTTCATACCAATCTTGGGCGATCCATTTTACCAAAAGAAGCGATTGAGCATATGGCTGATATCGCGTCATCCTATTCAAACCTTGAGTTTGACATCCAAAAAGGTACAAGAGGTATACGTTACAGCTGTGTTGATGACATTTTGTGCGAAATCAGCGGCGCAGAATCTTCACTGGTCGTTAATAACAATGCAGGAGCAGTACTCCTATGCCTGGAAGCAGTTTCAAGAGGCAGGTCTGTGATAGTTTCAAGGGGCGAACTGGTTGAAATCGGCGGCTCATTCAGGATTCCGGATGTAATGGCAAAAAGCGGGGGAATACTGAAGGAAATAGGCACAACTAACAGAACTCATTTAAAAGATTACGAAGATGCCATAGACGATGAAACCGGTCTGTTGCTTAAGGTTCATACAAGTAATTACAACATTGTTGGATTTACGTCTGATGTCGCATTAACGGAACTTGTGGAACTTGGAAGTAAGTATAGCGTGCCTGTTATGGAAGACCTCGGGAGCGGTACCTTTATAGATTTTTCACGATACGGGATGAAGAAAGAGCCGACTGTTCAGGATTCAGTAAAGACAGGAGCAGATATTGTTACATTCAGTGGTGATAAACTGCTGGGGGGGCCCCAGGCAGGAATCATTGTTGGAAAAATGAAAATTATTGAAAAAATTAAAAAGAGTCCCCTTACAAGGGCATTGCGGATTGACAAGTTAACACTTGCAGCACTTGAGGCGACACTTCGTTTTTATAGGGATCCTGAAAGAGCGCTCAAGACAATTCCGACCCTTAAAATGTTGACAGAACCCTTGTCCGCTATAGATGCAAGAGCAAAAAGGTTAAGCGTCATGCTGAATGGGTTAAATAATTCAAACCTGAAGATCAGTATTGGGAATATCACATCGAGGGCGGGAGGGGGAGCATTCCCCATGATGGATCTTCCGAGCATGTGTGTGGGTGTTGAGATTGGTGGGATGTCTGCAAATGACATTGAGATGCGTATGCGGGGCAGTAATTGGCCTGTAATAGGAAGGATTGAGGACGACATATTTGTAATGGATTTAAGAACTGTCGCCGAAGATGAACTTAATATCATATATGATGCGGTTGAGAAGATCCTTCAGGAACCGCAGTCCGGGTTGCAGGGACAGGATTGATGCTTATAGTGTTGGAACTGTAGATTTTTAAAACCTTAAATAAAAAAAGGCAGGAGTTTATTAATATGCCGATTTATGAGTATCATTGTGAAAAATGTGGTGAAAATTTTGAATATCTTGTTTTTGGTTCAGAAAAACCTGAAGCATGTACATCCTGCGGCAACAAGAAGATCAATCGGTTGATGTCGGCATGTGCGTTTAAATCAAAGGGGAGCAGTGGCGAAACTGTTTCATCTTCATCATCTTCCTGCAATGGCTGTTCAGCCACAAGCTGTTCGAGCTGCGGAGTATAGATGAGTAAAA